>JABIDL010000008.1 GCA_018651745.1 Candidatus Neomarinimicrobiota bacterium
CGACCCCCTGCTCCCAAAGCAGGTGCGCTAACCGGGCTGCGCTACACCCCGAATTTTCAAACATTTTTTCACAACCAAAGCAGGTACACTAATCAGCCCACTCCGCCATCCGGCAAATACGGCGGACAAGCCCGGCTGCCTGTCCCGCTAAAAGTGGGGCGCTACATCCCGAAAAATTATCCAAAAACCGTCACTCGTCACTCATAACTCATCACTAAAAGGGTGAGCGATGGGACTTGAACCCACGGCCTCCTGGGCCACAACCAGGTGCTCTAACCAGCTGAGCTACGCCCACCATTCGACCCATTAAAGGGCTGGCAAAGTTAGCCGTTTCTGCCATTGCACAAAAGATTTTAAGCAAAGAATTCATCAATGGAATTTTCCATTAATTGTACCCAATTAAATTTGAAAACCCAAAACGGAAACTAAAATGAGTATTCTGACTAAAAGGATCAACTAATGTAACTTTTCCTATGCGCCTTCTTTCAAAGTATGTCATGCGGCAGCTATTCCCGCCGTTTATTTTTTCCCTGTTAGTAATCGTTTTTATCTTATTCACCAACTTTTTCCTAAGAGCCATTGACCGCTTCCTCGGGAAAGGTCTTAATATATTTACAATTTTCGAATATCTGTTTTTGAATCTCGCTTGGATTGTGGCTCTCGCCGTGCCGATGGCGGTTCTCATCGCCGCATTAATGACATTCGGGCGTATGTCGGAAGAAAACGAAATTACTGCTATGCGGACGTCCGGAATCAGTTACCTTAAAATTATCCGGCCGGTGCTTTTCTTCGGAACCATCGTTGCCATCATACTCATTTATTTTAATAATTACATTCTCCCTGATATGAATTTTCGGGCGCGACTCTTGTCCGGAGATATTTATCGAAAACGTCCCGATATGAATATCGATCCCGGACATTTCATTGACGACATTCCCGATTACAGTATGATCATCCGGGGCAAAGAAGGAAATCTAATGAAAGACGTTCGGATTTTTAGCAAGTCCCCTGTGGAAGCACAAACTAGTATTTATTCCGAATCAGGCACATTGCATACGGATGAAAATTTAATCGTCCTCACACTCTTTAACGGGGAAATACATGAACTTGATCTGGATGATTTTGGAAATTATCGTAGAATTGCTTTCGAAAAACATATTATTAATATTCCGGCAGATGATCTTGTTTTAATGCGACGCGATTCTGCCAGCCGACGCGATCGTGAAATGACCATCCCTATGATGCTAACGAAATACAAATCCTATGAACAACGGATTGACCGTCTGCGTCATCGAATTGGATCTTCATTTAAAAAAACAACCGGTGACAGTATTTCACCTCAATCTTTAACCATTGCAAATGCCGAATTGGAAACTTTCAAAGAAAATCTAAAAGTCGATAGCATCATCACAAAAAAAGATCGAACAGTAAAAAATAGACAATTAAATCGCCTTCAGCGGCAATTAAAAAATGAATTCAACCTCATCAATAGTTATAGTAGAAGTAAAAATAAATACAGTGTGGAAATTCATAAAAAAATAACGTTACCCGTTGCGTGCATATTATTTGCTGTGGTTGGCGGCGGGTTGGGTGTCCTTGTACGTAAAGGAGGATTTGCGGTTGCAACAAGCCTTAGCTTTGGCTTCTTTTTAATCTATTATATTTTCCTGATTGGCGGAGAAGAATTGGCCGATCGAAATATCATTTCACCATTTTTAGGAATGTGGTCTCCCAATATTTTTCTTGCTGTTGTGGCAGGATATTTAACATTACACACCGTTCGCGAGCGCGCTCCTATTCAGTTCAATTTTTCCATTAGAAAATATTTCAAAAAAGAATCATGAATTCGACTGACCTCATCGCTAAAAAACAATCTGGAGAAGCGCTCAGCCGTAGGGAACTAAGTCCTTTTCTAAGTGCATTTGTCGATGGATCCATACCAGATTCGGATATGGTTACCTTTTTGAATGCGGTTTATAATAATGGAATGACTGAAGAAGAAATCTATATTTTAGTGGAACTCATGATTGAATCCGGTGAAAAGGTGGATTTCTCTCATTTGAATTCTTTCCCTGCAGATAAACATTCTACCGGGGGCGTTGGAGATAAAGTGTCGCTCGTGCTTGCTCCCATTCTTGCAACTTTGGGACTTTCCATACCAATGATTTCTGGCCGATCTCTTGGTCATACGGGGGGCACTCTGGATAAACTAGAATCTATAGCAGGATTTAAAACAGATTTAAGTTTAGATGATTTCAAAACTCAAGTAAAAAAGATTGGTGTTTGCCTCATTGGGCAAACGCATGAAATTTGTCCTGCCGATAAACGTATGTATGCGTTACGCGATGTTACCCACACAATTGATTCGATTCCGCTGATTTGCGGTTCGATTATGAGCAAAAAAATTGCCGAAGGAATCCGCGGACTTGTTTTGGACATAAAAGTTGGAAACGGTGCCTTCATGAAATCTATCCCAAAAGCAAAATATTTGGGGGAAATGATGAAAAAAATCGGACAGAAATTTGGCGTAAAAACTGAAGTGGTTTATACGTCTATGAATCAGCCACTCGGGCGATTTGCCGGGAATTGGTGTGAAGTGAAAGAATCGGTGGCTTGTCTGCAAGGCCACGGTCCAAAAGATACCATGAAGGTTGTATTTGAAACGTGCTCCGTTTTATTGATGCAATCCGGAATTTCTACAAACAAAAAAAAGTCCATTGAACTGATTGAGAATACAATTCACTCCGGCACAGCAATGGAAAAATGGCTGGAATTGGTTTCTACCCAAGGTGGCGACGCCACGATTTTTGATAGGTTGGATCGTCAGAATATCCCAAAATATTCTTCAGAATTGGTTGCTAAATCTTCTGGGTTTGTTTCAGTAATGAATACGCTTGGAATCGGGAATGCCGGAATTCCGCTCGGCATTGGAAGAGCAAAAAAAAATGAACCTGTTGACCCAACAGCCGGGATGGAATTTCTAGCGAAAATCGGTGAACCGGCAAAAAGCAATCAGCCTTTAATTCGGCTTTTTAATTCAAATCAGAAAAAATTAGAAGAAGCGCAATCAATGCTACAAGACACCGTTTTGATTACAGAGGAAAAACCAAACCCCCATTGTTTGATATTAGGCGAAACCTAATATCAATACCCGCGGTGAACCATACACGTTTGGGTTGGCTGAGTATTCTCTATAAATATTTCCGGGTTTGATTCAACCGGGCAAAATTCTGTGGGTACATCTTTAGTAATAGAACAAATTTTCATTTCAATGATTGACTGCGGCCGATCAAATCCGATCCGCTTATAGCCCAGTGTATCATGCGCATCACGCATAAATTGAGCCCAAATAGGAAGAGCTGCTTTACTACCGTCCTGTCCCTCCCCCAGGCTAACCCTCGCATCATCAATTCCGCTCCACACGCCGGCAGTGATAAACGGAGAAAATCCTAAAAACCACGCATCCGTCCAACCTTGTGTGGTTCCTGTTTTCCCTCCTGCAGGATGATAAAAATGATATTTCCAACGCGAGCTTCCTCCCGTTCCTCTATCTAAAACTGTCTGCATTAAATTCGTCATGATGTATGCAGTTCCGGTACTTAGCACTTCATTTTTAATCGGTTTATATTCCTTCAAAACACTTCCAAAACGATCTTCTATTCTTGTGATTGCGAACGGCTCATTATGTACACCTTTATTGGAGAATATGGAATATGCGCCCACCATTTCCAACAGATATACTTCGGATGTTCCTAGCGCAATGGCATCTACAGCGCGAATATCAGTGGATATTCCCATTCGTTGTGCTAATTTTTTTACTTGTTGCGCCGGTGCGAGACCTTTCTGAACCATTCGTACCGAAATTAAATTTAAAGATCGCCTCAGACCTTCTCGCATTGTGGTCAAACCACTGGTATTTCCATCATAATTCCGAGGTTTCCATTTAACCCAGTCCCCATCTGCATTTTGAACATTTAGAACCACCGGTTGGTTTTGAAGTTGTTCTACGACGGTATATCCATTTTCAATTGCTGTTGCGTACACCATCGGTTTAAAAACCGATCCCGGCTGGCGCTTTGCTTGAATAGCTCGATTAAATTGATCCCGATAATCGGGCCGGCCTCCAATCATAGCAAGAATGGCACCGGTCCTGGAATCGAGGGCAACAAAAGCTGATTGCACCAATAACTGCTTCCGCAATTCTTTAAAAAGTTCCGCCTCACCCTTCATCATTTTTTTCACAGTATCTTCAGGAAAAATAGACAAATAGCCAAGCGTTTCGAATTCTTCTTTATCGTTGAAAAGGCGTTTATTCAGAACCGATTGATTTCGCATAATCGTTTCCATCATTGCCTGTTCTGCAATGTCTTGAAGCCGAGAATCCAGTGTGGTGTAAATTTTGAGACCATCTCTGTATATATTGATTCCAAGTGACTCATCTTCCTTTTCCAAAAGCCGACGAACATATTCGGTAAAATAAGGCGCCTTCCCTTGTAATTGTTCCGTGAGGACCGTTTCTAATGACATCGCCCTCGCTTCGGAATAAGAGGCAGGTGTAATCACCTTTTGATCTAGCATTAACCTGAGAACGGTATTCCTACGTTTAATGGCTTTTTCGGGATAGCGAACCGGTGTGTACCGCGCGGGAGCCGGAAGCACTCCGACCAAAAGAGCGCTTTCGTCCAAAGTGAGATCATGAGCTCCTTTTGCAAAATACCTCTTTGCGGCAGCCTGAACACCATACGTCCCATGGCCAAAATGAACACTGTTAAGATACATTTCAAGAATTTCATCCTTCGTGTAAGTTCGTTCAATTTGGATTGCCGTGATAATTTCTTTCAACTTTCGCGTAATGGTTTTTTTGAATCCGATTGTATCATAAAGATTTCGTGCAAGCTGCTGAGTGAGCGAACTAAATCCCTGAGTATAGCTCATCGAAAGTGTGTTAATAACAATCGCTCGAAAAACATCGCGGAGTGAAATTCCCCAATGCGATCGGAATCGGCGATCCTCAGATGCAATGACAGCATCCTGCATATAGGTTGGAATTTCTTCGAGTGACACAAACACGCGTTTCTCTAAAAACAACTCATGCAGTACTTTTCCATCTGCTGAGTAAATCCGAGTCACTAGATTCGGATCGTAATTTTCAAGTTGCTCAATTGAAGGAAGGTCGCGAGATAATAAAAATAAATAAATTAAAATGACCACAGCGCATCCAAAGAGGAAAATCGCTGTTCTTTTAATAATTTGATACCAAGACATAGAAATAATTTACAACGACGTAGCTATAGTACCCTTCCTTGATTGAATGAGATTCGAAAAAAGAATGGTTTGAAAATTATGATTCAGTTTTTGGGTGAATCATTTCTTCTGGGCAAACAAGTTTGTCAAATTCGTCTACAGATAAATAATTGAGTGCAACGGCAGCATCTTTGAGTGATGTATTTTCTTTATGAGCTTTTTTGGCGACTTCAGCCGCTTTTTCATACCCAATATGCGGATTTAATGCCGTAACCAACATGAGCGAATCCCGCAGATTTTTATCTATTCCTATTTCGTTGGCTTCAATCCCATCCACACAGTTTTTAGCGAAAGATTGGCACGCATCTCCAATGAGTTTGATGGATTGTAAAATATTAAAAGCTATCACAGGCCTGTACACATTAAGTTCAAAATTTCCACTTGCACCAGCTATAGAAATAGTGACGTCATTTCCCATTACTTGTGTGCACACCATGGTCACAGCTTCGCATTGTGTTGGGTTCACTTTCCCCGGCATAATAGAAGATCCGGGCTCATTTGCCGGTAGGTTCAATTCACCAAAACCGCCACGCGGGCCACTGGCAAGCCAACGAATATCATTTGCAATTTTAAATAAACTTCCGGAAAGCGTTTTTAACGCCGAAGAAAGTTCAACAATGGAATCTTGGGCACCGAGCGCTTCAAATTTATTAGGTGCAGATTTGAATGGAAGACCCGTAATAGATGCAATTTGCTTAGCTGCCTTTTCTCCGAAACCTTTTCTTGAATTAATACCCGTACCAACTGCAGTACCTCCCATAGCCAGCTCATAACAATGATCTAGGGCTTTTTCAATTCGAGATAATCCATGTTCCAATTGGGATGCATACCCAGAGAATTCTTGACCAAGACTAAGAGGAGTCGCATCCTGAAGATGGGTTCTTCCCAGTTTGACAATTTTCTCAAAATCGCGAGACTTAGCCTCAAGAGATTCTTTTAATCTTTTAACAGCAGGAATCATGTGATGGGTGACCGATTCTACAGCGGCAATATTAATTGCGGTTGGAAACGTGTCATTGGTGGATTGAGACATGTTCACATGGTCATTCGGATGAACAGGTTTTTTACTTCCAAGTTCTCCACCCATCATTTCAATAGATCGGTTTGAAATCACTTCATTAACGTTCATGTTTGTTTGAGTCCCACTTCCAGTTTGCCATACTACAAGGGGAAAATGGTCATCCAATTTTCCGCTAATAACCTCATCTGCAGCTTTTCCAATTCCATCCGCAATCTCATCAGTCAAGTCACCGTAAGATTGATTTACAGAGGCGGCGGCTTTTTTAAGGATGCCGTATGCGCGAATCAATTCACGGGGAAATCGTTCATCGCCAATTTTAAAATTATCAAGCGATCGTTTGGTTTGTGCGCCATAATATCGATCGGTCGGGACTTCAATGACGCCCATGCTATCTTTTTCTTTGCGAGTTTTCATTCTTAGGATTTTCTCATTTTATTTACGCCTCTTTAGTGCATTTTTTCGTTAATCAACAATCCATGTATCACCAGCATTTAATAATGATTTAATATCACCCTCCCCCAATTTTTCCTTAGCAGAATTGATTTGGTCTTCAAGCATTTCATCATAAGTAGGTTCGGTCACATTGTAAAAAACACCAATTGGTTCTGGAAAATTTTCATTAGATGTAAAATTTGCCAATGTTGATGCAATTAAATAATCAGATTCATCATGAACCAATACATCATCGACATTCCACTTTCCCCCGAGCTCAATAACTTGAGGTATATTCCCATCCATACGGATACCTTTATTCTGATCTGCACCAAATACCATTGGTTTTTTATCTTCGAGCCATAGAACAGATTGGGCTTTGGTTTCTTTTTCTGTGTACTGAAAATATGCACCATTGTTAAAGATATTGCAGTTCTGATAAATTTCAAGAAACGTAGCACCTTTATGATTGTAACATCTGGAAATCATATCCTGAAGATGCTTGGTCTCCCTGTCCACGGACCTGGCTACAAAAGTTGCATGCGAACCCAAGGCTAGGGCCGGTGGGTTGAAAGGGCGGTCAAGCGACCCCATTGGAGTGGATTTGGTAATTTTCCCAAGTTCAGATGTTGGAGAATATTGTCCTTTTGTGAGCCCATAAATACGATTGTTGAACAGCATAATATTGATGTCCATATTTCTTCGAATTAAATGAATCGTATGGTTCCCGCCAATAGAAAGTGCGTCTCCATCCCCCGTTACCACCCAAACTGAAAGGGACGAATTTGCTAATTTTACACCGGATGCAATGGCGGTCGCCCTGCCATGAATGGTGTGAAATCCAAATGTATTCATATAATATGGGAAACGGCTTGAGCAGCCAATTCCGGATATAAAAACAAACTCTTCTTTCTTCCTTCCAAACGTTGGGAATGTCTTTTGTACTTGAGCTAAAACCGCATAATCGCCACACCCGGGACACCAACGGACGCCCTGGTCAGAAGTATAATCTTGTCGGGATTGAGCCGGTGCTATCTGTTGTTCTGCCATATTTATTTCACCAATTCTTTTACTGCGGTTACAATTTCTCCGACGCTATAAGGTCTTCCTCTTACCAAGTTTAGCCCCTTTGCGTCCACAAGATATTCCCCTCGGATTATTTTAATCAGCTGACCATAATTGATTTCGGGGATCAGAATATTATTATACTTTATCAGGATTGCTCCTAAATCTTTAGGCAAAGGATTTATCCAACGAAGGTGACAATGTCCAACTTTTGATTTTTCTTTCAAAAGGATTTCAGTCGCAGCTTTTGCAGATCCATATGTCCCACCCCAACTTAATATTAATACATCACCACTTGTGTCTCCAAAAATAGGAGTTTTTGGAATTTCGTTCACAATACCGGCTATTTTCTCAGCACGTAGTGTTGTCATTGTATGGTGATTCACAGGATCATAGCTCACATTCCCGGTTATATTTTCTTTTTCCAGACCGCCAATGCGATGCTCAAGCCCTGGAGTTCCTGGAATAGCCCACGGACGACGAAGGGTTTTCTTGTCTCTCTCGTAAGGATGAAATGGTTCATTTTCTGAAGAAGTATGATAATTCGCTTTGAATTTTTCCAAAGATTCAACGTCAGGTATTTTCCATGGTTCCGATCCATTTGCGAGATAACCATCCGTTAACAAGATTATCGGAGTCATGTATTTAACTGCAACCATGGCTGCTTCGTAGGCTGCATAAAAACAATCTCCCGGTGTCTGTGCTGCGATCACCGGAAGGGGAGCGTCGCCATTCCTTCCATACATAGCCTGAAAAAGATCAGACTGCTCAGTTTTGGTTGGTAGTCCGGTACTCGGCCCGCCCCTTTGCACATTAACAATAACAAGCGGCAATTCAGCGATGATGGCAAGACCAATGGCTTCTCCTTTAAGTGCAATTCCCGGACCTGAACTGGCAGTAACGGCAAGATTTCCGGCGAATGCTGCGCCGATTGCTGCTGTAATCCCTGCGATTTCATCTTCCGCCTGAAATGTTTTAATCCCATAATTCCGCCAAACTGCGAGCTGATGTAAAATTTCAGATGCCGGTGTAATCGGGTAGCCACCATAAAAAAGAGGAATCCCGGAATGTTTTGCCGCAGCTGCTAATCCAATACAAGTGGCAAGATTTCCTGTCACATTTCGATATGTACCTGAAGGAAGATTCGCTTTATCTACTTTAAAACGAGTGGTAAAAATTTCTGTTGTTTCTCCATAATTGTACCCCGCATTCAGTGCCTTTGAATTTGCTTCAACTAATTCCGGCCGAGATCCAAATTTCTTTTCTAAATATTGCAAAGTAGATTTCAAGGGACGGTCAAACATCCAAAAACATACGCCGAGTGCAAAAAAATTCTTGGTACGATCTACCAGTTTGGGTTTAAGTCCCAAGCCTTCACAAGAATTTTTTACCATTTCACTCATTTTAATACTAAGGAGTAAATAAGGTTCTAAACTTCCATCCTTTAGTGGATTATCTTTGTAGCCGGCAAATTTTAAATTTTTGGCTGTGAATGCATTTTCATTAACAATAAGGTAACCGCCCCTTGGTAAATCCTGAAGATGAACCTTTAGAGCTGCCGGATTCATCGCAATCAAAACATCTGGGTAATCGCCCGGAGTATGAATATCGGTAGAACTGAACTGTAGCTGGAATGCGCTCACACCGGCGACAGAACCCGCAGGAGCTCGAATTTCCGCGGGATAATCCGGTAGCGTCGCAATATCATTGCCAATCATTCCGGACGTTTCAGTAAAGCGTGTACCGGTAAGTTGCATTCCGTCACCGGAATCGCCGGCAAATCGAATTACTACGCGTTCTTTTTGTTCTAAATTTTTTGGCATAATGGAATGATTATTAAGGCTTTGAGTAAATAACTAAGAGGATACTCTTTGCCCATTTTTAGGATTATTTTTCGCCGGTTCTTTTTCTTCTTTGGACATGACCAAGGTCTCAATTTACCAAGTCCAAATCACTTGGAGCAATGGGTTATCATTTTTTTTCAGTTCATTGCTTTCTGATTTCAGAAAGCTTAAAATCGGGTTATGATAGATGAACTAGAAGATCCCGGGCAATTGCCTCTATTCCCTGAACTCTCGACCGGACAAAATATCCCGTCTTTGGCAACACTTCCGGAATTTGGGAAAGCGCTACAAAACCTAATTCGCATGAGCGACCTCGGAGCCTTCATCGAACTTAACATACAGGGTGTTGATAAATTGTACACCATAAACCTTCATGATCTTGACATCCCAAAAGATTTTTTAAAAAATATGACCAACTATTCCCCTCTTACTGTCAAACTATTTTCCAATGACATCAGAAACGAAATTCATAAACTGACTTATGACATTAAATCCTTCTTCAATTCAAAAAACTCTTTTAAAACATCGTTTGGCTTTTTCCTGTTCCGCACTCATTTTGATGCTTGGAAAAACACCCTGGCGGAACGACAAGAATCACTTCAATCATATTTAGCCAACACATTGGGCAAAGGGAAATACGGTCATAATTGTGTAGACTTTTTTAGACTGGGATACGAACATATTGAGTCTTATTCAGATATTACCGCACCATGGGAATTTAAAAAACGCCCACTACTAAAAGATATTGAATCAGCACGTAAAATACTGCACGAAAACCAACAAACTTTATTTACACTCAAACAAACAGAAATTGAATTTCCCTTTAATGTTATCACACTGAAAACAGGACGCGTCCCGCTCGTACTCCACCAATTTCAATCTCAGGTACATGTACATTCTATTTTTAAAACGATTCATATGGAATACCTTGCCGATACCGCAATCGAATCTCTGGATGATATTCGTCAGCTTACAGAAAGTATGTGAAATTGAAACAGAAAGAATTGAATATATACCATGACGAGTTGGGGTTATCGTGCAATTGTTAGATGCCGCCACCGGCGATGTCCTTGGGGCTAATTCTTATTGGTATTCTTCATTGAGTTTGTCTAGTGCTGTAAATAATTCCATTTACGGTGCTATAAAACCATTGAAAAAATTATTGAAATAGGATAACGATTATTGGATTTCTTTCCGTTTAAAAATTTTTGGCTGTTTTATTTTTTAAGCCAACTATCACACCGTTAAATTCTTTCTCATTAGAAATGGATATGAATCAAAAACTAACAACACTTTCACACGGTTCTGGCTGAGCGTGCAAGATAGGTCCTGGTGACCTCGCTCAGGTTCTGGGCGATCTTGTATTAGAAACAGATGATCGTGTAGTTGTCGGCTTTGATGGCGCCGATGATGCCGCCGTGGTGCGCCTGGATAACGGACGCCTTCTGGTGCAAACGCTGGATTTTTTTACGCCTATCGTAGATGATCCATATGATTTTGGGCAGATCTCTGCTGCAAATGCCCTTTCCGATATTTATGCGATGGGCGGAACCCCTTTGTACGCATTAAACATTGTTGGATTTCCTATTCATGATCTTCCAAAAGAAACACTTACAACCATTCTGCAAGGTGGTGCAGATAAAGCAAAAGAAGCAGGAATTCCTGTCGTTGGCGGACATTCTGTGGATGACAAAGAACCGAAATATGGCATGGTGGTTACAGGAGAAGTATCTGAGAAAAACCTTGTGCGGAATTCCACCGCCCGCCCCGGAGATGCGTTAATGCTCACTAAACCGCTTGGTACCGGCATCATTGCGACCGCAATCAAAAAAAACAAAGCATCGGATGAAATCATTTCCGCAGCAACAATTTCCATGGCAACATTAAATAAAGCCGGAGCGGATGCAATGAAACAAGTCAATGTTCATTCTGCCACAGATGTTACTGGTTTTGGATTGTTAGGGCATTTATTCGAAATGTGCAAAGCTAGTGGAGTTTCGGCAGAAGTGAATTTTAGTGCATTGGAATTTCTTCCTGGCGTCCGGGATTTAGCAGAAGCGAACATCATACCGGGTGGAACCCAGCGAAACCTGGATTATGTAAAAGATTCCGTAGCGTTTGATTCTGCATTAACTGAAACCGATCGGATGATGGTAGCCGATGCCCAAACTTCAGGCGGGTTATTGGTAGCCCTCCCCAAAAATGATGCACAAGATTTTATCAACGCATTTGATTCAGAATATTTTTACAAGCCAATTCAGATTGGTGAAATATCCAATCAAAACAGTTCAGTTATTACATTAAACAACTAATTGATCGAAAAGTAACAATTCAATCCTTTGCCAATTCCGAGAATTCTTTTATAGTTAACGTTTCCGGCCGTCTTGTAAAATCAATTTTTTCTTGGATTTCTATTGAAAAGTCAAAACTATTTAGGGTGTTTTTTAACATTTTTCTCCGCTGAGAAAATGCCGCTTTTACGATCTTTTGAAACCTCGGAAAATCCTCTTCCGGAACAATCGGTTGAGGTTTTTTAGATAATTCAATAATGGCGGACTGCACTTTCGGGCGGGGAAAAAACACCTTCGGTGAAATAGTAAAATGCTTCTTCACATTTAGGAATGACTGCACCATTACGGATATTCTGCTATACGCCTTTATTCCGGGACGTGCAGCAAGCCTGTCTGCAACCTCTTTCTGAACCATGAGAAATGTTTTATTCCATTCCATTTGTTGATCTAATAGATGAAAAATCAATGGAGACGTAATGTTGTAAGGGATATTTCCGACAATTTTCAAGGATGGCTCATGAACGACATCTTTAACCAATATTTTCAAAATATCAGCATGAACAAAGTTCACATTTTGAAGCGATTCTTCTTCCGTTAATTGCTTAAACAACATCGGATCAATTTCTACAGCCGAAAGATGCTGTACCTTATCCACCAATTGCCGGGTTAGCGCACCGTCTCCCGGGCCGATTTCCAAAATTGAATCTGTCGGTTTTGGGTTGATGGCGTGGACAATTTTCCGAACCAGGTTTGGGTCGGAAAGAAAATTTTGTCCCCATTTTTTACGAAAGGTATGTTGCGTTCTTCCTGTCACAGATGTCACAGTGGTTTATAAATTGAACAGGGTTGTAGCATTAGCGGTAGTTTTTTCAGCAATGATGTCTAAAGTGACGCCGTGTATTTCAGCCAATTTCTCCGCGACAAATCGAGTGCGTCCCGGCTCATTTGGTTTCCCTCGAAAAGGAACAGGGCTCAAATAGGGTGAATCAGTTTCCACAAGTAATTTATCCAATGGCAGCTCTTTTGCTACATCAGGTAAATGACTGTTTTTAAATGTAAGATTGCCTGAAAAAGAAAGGTAAAAACCCATTTCAATGAAAGCTTCAGCTGTTTTGAGATCACTTGAAAAACAATGTGCAACCCCGGTTACATTCGGAAAATCTGATAAAATCTTGAGCACATCTGCATCTGCATTCCTGTTATGAAAAATAACCGGTTTTTCTAATCGTTGCGCTAAAACCAACTGTTCACGAAATACGTTTTTTTGCAAATCCGGTTCAGAAATATTTCTGAAATAATCCAAACCCATTTCCCCAACTGCCAGCATTTTATCAAATGTCATGAGGTCAGCTATCTGATCAAGATAATCCTCCGGTGCATCTTTAGCATCGTGCGGATGAATGCCGGCTGTGGCAAAAATATGTTCATTTTCTGCCGCCAGTTTCAAACATTCAGTTGAATCATCTAAATTGGTGCCAACGCAAATAAATCTGTTCACACCCAACTCGCCAGCACGATCAAGCACAGCCGGAAGATCTTTTTTAAGATCAGGATAAAAAAGATGGCAGTGTGTGTCGGTAAGCATTTTGTGTTTTTCAGCTTTAAATTAAGTAAGATAAAGATTCTGCACTAAAGAAATAAAGGAATGACATGAATAAATTTAGTATAATTAAATTGTGGCAATGAAAATGATTTTAAAAATAATTATTATCATTACTGTCGTTTTGACTAATTCTCACGGAAGTGAGAATAATCTTACACAAGTATATACACTAATTGATTCTGCTAAATATTACACGAAACAATTAC
>JABIDL010000009.1 GCA_018651745.1 Candidatus Neomarinimicrobiota bacterium
AACAGGACATATTTGAATACATAGAGGTGTTTTACAACCGCCAAAGGCTTCATTCAGCCTTAGGCTACAAAACACCTATTGAATATGGAAAACTAACAAATGTTGCTTAACTTTATGTCAACTTTTTCGTATGAAGTCCATCATGGACTTAGTATAAAAAAGTGTCGGGTATGCTATTGGTTTGAGTATTCCACTTTCAATCATTTTACCTGCCTGGTAATTTAAAAAATTAACAGCCGAATTTTTTTTGGATTTTCCATTAGAAAAGAATGAAACAAATTTTGTCGAATAGCACTATTTTTTAAGACAACCTTTATTATTCAGTTTTTTTCAATTCCAATAATATCAGTGTTTATCGGCGTAAATCTGCGGCAGATGAAATAATAAGGAAAGACAAATAATTATATTTACCTGTTAAGTCAGGTTTTTTAATTATTCGGTTTCATTTTGCCACTATAATATGTAAACCTAAATTATAGACATAATTAAGTTTGTACCATACAAATAAATGAGCTATCCCTTTGTCACAAAAATCTTTTCATTCTCGGCGGCCCATAAATACGGGCACGAAGATTGGTCTGATGAAAAGAATGCAGAAGTATTCGGCCCAGATGCGGAATTGCACGGACACAATTACACTCTTGAAGTAACCGTTACGGGCGATATCAACCCAGAGACTGGATTTATTGTTGATCTTGCTCATCTGAAGGATGTTGTGAATGAAAAAATTGTAAAACGAATTGATCACACGCAGTTTGAAAAAACTATTAACTGGTTTAAAAATAAACAACCAAGTTCTGAGAATTTAGCTCAATATATTTGGCAGGAAATAGAACCACATATCAAGGGTTGCGCACTTCATCGAATAAGACTAAAAGAAACAAACACAATTTATACGGATTATTACGGTCCCGGAGAATGCTGTAAATGAACTTTAGATCCACCTTGTATTTAGTTTTGGCAGGAATATTTATCGCATCCCTTGTGAGCGCGAATTTGATATTTCAAAAATTTTTTACATGGACGCCATTTGGGCTTTATACATTTGAGATGTCTGTTGGTATTCTACCGTATCCCATCACATTTTTGTGTACAGACCTTATTTCAGAACTCTATGGAAAGAAAAAAGCTGATCAGGTTGTGATAGCAGGTTTCGCCGCGAGCCTATTTGTATTGTTGGTGGTTGGAATAGCGGATAGGGTACCCCAAACAGATTGGTCTCCGGTTGGATCAGATACTTTTCATTCAGTATTCGGATTATTTGGCCCGGCAGTATTTGCATCCATGGTAGCTTATTTATCGGCACAATTTATTGATATCCGGTTATTCCATTTTTGGAAAAAACTTACTAACGGAAAACATCTCTGGCTGCGGAATAATGGCTCTACAATATTTTCTCAACTTATTGATACATCTGCTGTCTTAGTATTGTTATGTGCTTCCGGGACTATTGAATGGTCTAAATTCTTAACACTTTTACAGGCCGGTTTTCTTTTTAAAGTATTGGTTGCATTAGCAGATACACCATTATTTTATCTAGGCGTTTATGCCTTAAAAGATAAAGTAAAGGAAGAAAAATTGTCATGAATAATATAGAAAAAACGATTAAAACTTTACTAACCGAAATTGGTGAAGACCCAAGTCGCGAGGGTCTTAAAAAAACGCCAAAAAGAGTTGCAAAATCATGGAATTATTTTTCCAGCGGATACCTCACTAATATAGACGAATTAGTAAATGATGCTATTTTTGATGAAGATTGCAGCGAAATGATAGTTGTACGGGATATTGAATTTTTCAGTATGTGTGAACATCATATGATTCCTTTTTTCGGACGCTGCCACGTGGGTTACATCCCGGATAAAAAGGTGATTGGGCTTTCCAAGATTCCACGTATCGTGAATGCTTTCGCGAGGCGGCTTCAAGTACAGGAAAGATTAACGGGGCAGATTGCTGAAACGATTGAGAAAATATTGAACCCTGTCGGGGTTGGTATTGTGATGGAAGGCAGACACTTGTGTATGCAGATGCGCGGTGTGGAAAAGCAGAATAGTTTTGCAACAACGTCTGCAATGCTGGGACAATTCCGGGAATCTTCTGAAACTAGATCAGAATTTATGAGTATCGTTGGAATGAGAACTTAGGATGAATTCTTTTGATGTTGCTGTACTTGGTGGTGGTCCTGGAGGTTATGTGGCTGCCATAAGATCTGCTCAGCTTGGGTTAAATACTGTCATTATAGAAAAAGCAAAATTGGGTGGCATTTGTCTTAACTGGGGCTGTATTCCAACAAAGACTCTGTTAAAAAATGCCGAAGCACTTCATATTGTGAAAACAAGCAAGAAATTCGGGATCAATATCCCGAAATAT
Organism: Candidatus Neomarinimicrobiota bacterium; assembly: GCA_018651745.1. Classification (NCBI taxonomy): domain Bacteria; kingdom Pseudomonadati; phylum Fidelibacterota; species Fidelibacterota bacterium. Next base: position 2,368 of record JABIDL010000009.1, read on the forward strand.
TCAGTGGATTTTCCCTCAACAATTAAACGCAGCAGAGATGTTGCAGACAGACTTTCAAAGGGTATTGCTTATTTAATAAAAAAAAATAAAATTACGCATTACGAAGGGACGGGAAAACTTATCACCCCTAAAATATTGGAAGTGGTTAAGGGAAAAAAGAAACAAAATATAACTGCAAAAAAGATTATTATTGCAACTGGCGGTCGACCGCAATCATTTCCGGGAATGAAATTGGATGGAAAAAGAATTATATCATCAAAAGAAGCCATGGTGTTGAATAAAATCCCTAAAAAATTAATTGTTATTGGATCTGGAGCGATTGGGGTTGAATTTGCTTATTTTTTCAATGAATATGGATCAGAAGTGCACTTAATAGAAATGCTCCCACGAATTCTTCCTGTTGAAGATGAAGCAGTATCAAAAGAGCTTGCGCGCAATTTTAAAAAATCGAAAATAAAAATATATACAGAAACAAAGGTTTCAAAAATTGACTCATTAAAATCCAAAGTGAAGGTTTACCTAGATAAAAAAGGGAAACAAAATATTTTGGAAGGTGATTTAGCATTGGTTGCGGTTGGTGTGACGGGAAATGTTGAGAATATCGGTCTTGATGATTTGGGTGTTAAGGTTAAGAAAGGTTCCATTGTAATCAATAAATTCAACCAAACAAATGTGGAAAATATTTATGCCATTGGCGATGTAACCGGTCCGCCATGGCTGGCTCATGTAGCATCGGCGCAAGGGCATGTTGCGGCAGAACATGCAGCTGGTCGAAAACCTGTACCAGTTGATTATACAAATATTCCCGGGTGCACCTATTGCCAACCACAAGTTGCTTCAATTGGACTGACAGAAGTGGAAGCCAAAGAAAAAAATTATGATGTGAAAGTTGGAAAGTTTGATTTCAAAGCCAGTGGAAAAGCGTTGGCGTCCGGACACACAGATGGTTTTGTTAAATTAATATTTGATGCAAAGTACGGTGAATTGTTAGGTGCTCATATTATTGGCTCAGAAGCAACAGAATTGATTGCCGAATTGGGAATGGCAAAAGCATTAGAATCAACTTGGGACGAATTAGCAACGACTACACATGCACATCCAACTTTGTCCGAAGCAGTCATGGAAGCTGCATTAGATGCGATGGGGCAGGGAGTGCATCAATGAGTATAAAAATACAAGACCTCGGCAAAATGGATTATAATTCCGCATGGAATCTGCAAAAAGCACTTCAGAAAAGGGTCATGGCCGGAAAAGGTGAAGACACGCTGCTGCTAGTTGAGCATGAGCCTGTTTATACCTTTGGGAAAAACGCCGATGAAAATCATTTGCTTGAGCATATGTCTCATGATGTGAAGGTTTTTCATATCGAGCGCGGCGGCGATATTACGTTTCATGGCCCCGGCCAACTTGTGGGATATCCCATTCTTGATTTGAATTTATATTGCAAAAGCATCACTTGGTATATGCGCAGTCTTGAAAGTGTTATAATTCAAACTTTGGAATCATTTGGAATTAAAGCCGATGTAAAAGAAGGGCTGACGGGTGTTTGGGTAAATGATGAAAAAATTGCAGCTTTGGGAGTTCGGATATCACGGTGGGTTACGATGCATGGGTTTTCATTAAATGTGAATACAGATCTTTCTTATTATGATGACATTATTCCCTGTGGAATTTTTGAATATGGTGTTACTTCGATCAATAAAGTGATGAATTGTTCCGTTGAAATTGAGGATGTTAAAGCAGTTATCATTAAAGAATTCAATCGGATTATCATCCCTAAGAAATGTTGGAATTAACCCATGCCTAAACTTCATGGTTTTCAGAAAAAAGAATTGCTATCCATATATGAAAAATTAGTATTAGCTCGTCAGTTGGATGATAAAATGTTAATTATGTTAAAGCAGGGAAAAAGCTTTTTCCATATCGGCTGTTCCGGTCATGAGGCGGCTCAAATGGCAGCCGCAAAAACCCTGCGCCCCGGCGAAGATTGGGCTTTTCCGTATTACAGAGATGGCGCATTTTGTCTTGGGCTAGGCATGACGGCACGGGAACAACTTTTATGCTTTCTTTCTAAGAAAGAAGATCCAAACTCAGGCGGTCGCCAGATGCCCCAGCATTATGGGCATAAAGATCTCAGAATTGTCAGCCAGTCTAGCGCAACTGGAACTCAATTCCTACAGGCTGTTGGGTGTGCTATGGGAATAAAAAAAGATAAAACGAAAGAAATTGTATATGTTTCATCCGGCGAAGGAACCACAAGTCAAGGCGATTTTCATGAAGCGCTCAATTGGGCTAGTCGGGAGAAATTACCCGTAATATTTCATATTGAAGACAATGAATACGCAATAAGTGTTCATATTTCTGAGCAGACTTCGGGAAGTTCCGTGTTTTCTATGGTATCGGGATATCAAAATCTTGCCCGATTTGATGTGAATGGATCAGATTTTTTCGAAACAAATCTTGCGTTTCAAAAAGCAACTGAACGGGCGAGAAAGGGGAAAGGCCCATCTGTAATTGTATCTCATGTCGTAAGGCTTTTACCACATTCTTCATCTGATGATCAGCGAAAATACAGAACAGAAAAGGATTTGAAGAAAGATAAAGAGAAAGATCCTATCATTGAATTTGAAAAGGAATGCATCAAAACGAAGGTGATATCTAAAAAAGAATTTTCCGTCATTCGTAAAAAAATTATTACAAAGGTTGATCGTGATGCGAAATGGGCCGATGCGCAAACATTCCCGGATGCATCGACTGCGTTAGACCATATTTATGCATCGGATAGAAAAATTGAAGAACATCCTTTTAAAGAGATCAATGAAAAAATTGTTTTGGTTGATGCAATCAATCATGCCCTATCTGAAGAATTAGAACAAAATGAAAAAATGGTGGTTTACGGGCAAGATATTGCCGACCCCAAAGGCGGAGTATTCACTGCAACACGTGGACTTTCAGATTCATTCGGAAAATCGAGAGTTTTCAATTCGCCGTTGGCTGAATCTTCTATCATTGGAACTGCGATCGGGCTGAGCCTTGCAGGATATAAACCTGTTGTGGAAATTCAATTTGGTGATTATATCTGGACGGCGATGATGCAAATCCGAAATGAGGTGGCAACAATGCGATACCGGTCTAACAATGCATGGAGTTGTCCGATGGTAATTCGTGTTCCCGTTGGCGGATATATCCATGGTGCTCTTTGCCATAGTCAGTCCATCGATGGTTTTTTTCTGCATTTGCCCGGTATTCGCATTGCATATCCATCAAATGCTGCAGATGCAAAAGGGTTGTTGAAAGCAGCTTGCAGAATGAATGATCCGGTTTTGTTTTTAGAGCATAAAGGGTTGTATCGTCAAGGGTATGCTGCAACGCCGGAACCGGATGACCATTTTTTGCTTCCATTTGGAAAAGCTCGGATCGTTGAACCAGGAAATGATTTGACAATTGTAACCTGGGGCGCGATGGTTCAGAAATCTATAGAAGCTGTGAAGGAATCGGATTTGGACGGCAGCGTTGAAATTATCGATCTTAGGACGTTGAATCCTTTGGATATGGATACTGTTGGTAAATCGCTAGAAAAAACATCCAAAGCAATGGTTGTTTACGAAGACACCTTAACGAATGGCCCCGGTGCAGAAATATCCGCAATCATAGCGGATAGGTTTTTTGAATTATTGGATGGTCCCGTTAAGCGAGTCGCATCCAAAGATTCTCCTATTCCTTACAACTGGTTTTTAGAAGAACAAGTTTTACCGCAAACTTCTGATATATCCACCGCAGTAAACGAATTGATGGAGTATTAATGATTGTAGATATTGTTATGCCGAAAATGGGGGAATCCATTACCGAGGGTACAATTATTGAGTGGAAAAAAAATCTCGGAGATCCAATTGCGCTTGATGAAATTTTATTGGAGATAGGAACAGATAAAGTTGATTCTGAAATCCCCTCAGCAATTGCAGGAACAGTGGTGGAACTGCTTGCGGAACCAAACGATGTTATAGAAGTGGGTGCTGTCATTGCGCGGATTAAAACTGATACTGAAGCTGATTCTGAAGATATTGAACTACCGATTGTGGAAGTTAAAAAATCTGAGGTGAAAAGAAAAAATGATCCTGAAAAACTCGATCGAAAACCGATTAATGTTGCACCTGATAGCAGCCATTCACTGGAAAAGAATGATGGTAGATTTTATACACCTGTCGTGCAAAAAATTGCACAAGAAAAAGGAATATCCAATGTTGATTTATCCGCGATTTCCGGTTCGGGGAAAAATGGTCGTGTAACTAAAAAAGATATCCTCTCGTACATTGAAAATAAAGGTATTTCTACTGCGTCACCGGATGTTATTGGCGAAAGGACTGAGATGGGGCACATGCGCAAACTCATCGCGGATCATATGCGAAAAAGTCTTGATACATCAGCACACGCCTATCTTATGTCAGAAGTTGATATGACTTCTATCGTTGAATTTGTAGCTAAACAAAATGAATCATTTGCTCGGCGTGAAGGATTTCCGCTCACCTATACACCTTTTATTGTGCTGGCAACGGTTCAGGCATTGATTGATTTTCCGGATATGAATAGTTCCCTGGAAGAAACAACTATTATTCGAAATAAGAATATCAATATCGGACTTGCTGTTGCTGTTGAGAAAGGGTTGATGGTTCCTGTCATTTCGCATTGTGAAGAATTGAATTTTTTAGGATTATGTAGAAAAATCCGAGATATCGCTGTTCGTACAAGAGATAAAAAAATCAATCCGAGTGAGCTTCAAGGTTCGACTTTTTCAATTACAAATTATGGCATTTTTGATGTGACGATGGGGACATCAATTATAAACCAGCCTAATGTTGGTATTCTTGGTGTAGGAACTATCAAAAAGCGTCCGGTTGTGTTGGAATCAACAACAGGTGATAGTATTGGAATTAGAAGTATAATGGGTTTGACTTTGGGAATTGATCATCGATTAATTGATGGCGCTGGAGGTGCAAGGTTTATTGAAACTGTGCAAAAAAATCTAAAATCAATGGAATTGGATAAACTGTTTTGATGGAATCATTTGTGCAAATTAAAGCCCAAAAACCAAAAATTCGCCTTCGATTTGGGGATGGTTATCAATTTGTAAAAGAAACTATAAATAATAATAAACTTACGACAGTATGCGAAGAAGCGCGTTGCCCAAACCTATTTGAATGTTGGGATCGTGGAACAGCAACCATAATGATTCTTGGAGATACATGCACACGAGCATGCGGATTTTGTTCGGTAAAAACCGGAAAACCAATTTGGAATGATTCGTTAGAACCGATTCGCACTGCAATTGCAGTCGGGCAAATGAAATTAAAACATGTGGTTATAACGTCAGTTGATAGAGATGATTTAAAGGGTGATTATGGATCAGAAATTTGGGCAGAGACGATTCGACAAATTCATGGTAGAGTACCGGAATGTACGGTAGAAGTATTGACGCCAGATTTTCAGAATTACAAACCTGCACTTCTAAAAATATTTGAAGCTGGCCCGGAAATTTTCAGTCATAACATTGAAACTGTGAAACGAATTAGCAAACGCGTTCGTGCACAGGCGAATTGGAAACGAAGTATGCGCGTCCTAAAACAATCAGTGGATTTTGGATTGGTAACCAAAACAGGAATCATGGTTGGATTGGGAGAAACAAAAGATGAAGTCATTGAAACCATGCGCGAAGTTTCTAATCTCGGAGTAACTGTTTTTACGATTGGACAATACCTTCAACCTACTCAAAACCATTTGCCTGTTATCCGTTATCTGGACGATTTAGAATTTAAAGAATACAAAGAGATTGGTATGAGTTTTGGGTTTCAGATTGTGGAATCCGGCGCATTGGTCCGAAGTTCTTACCACGCCGATGAGCAGGCTCGCTTTGCAAAATTAAAAGGATGGATAAATGAATAAAAACCTCGTTTATGGATTAACAATATTTGCTGGAATTATTCTAGCTTGGTTAACTGAAATTGATCAACAACGAGTTGATGAGTCTCAGAAAACCTCATCACCTCATTCTGAGGCACCCGCCAATTCAATTGGACGAATTATTCAAGTTGGGTCACTGGAATTATCGGTGCCAAAAGGTTGGTTGCAAGAAGAGCCAAAATCATCTATGCGCAGTGCTCAGTTTCGATTACCGCGTGTATCAGGAGATCATGAAGATGCAGAAGTTGTAGTCTTTAATAATATCGGAGGATCGGTTGATCAAAATATTAATAGATGGATAAATCAATTCACGCAAGCAGGTGAAAAATCCTCTGAAGGGCTAGAAAGTACCCGAGAATTTAATAGGAATGGTTTGGAAATTACTTTGGTGTATTTGGATGGGATTTATGCGAGCCGTGGCACGAGTATGACAGGGCCGGTGATAGAAAAACCGGGATTCAGCCTGTTAGCTGCCATCGCGATCACACCGGAAGGACCATACTATTTTAAAGCCATAGGACCCAAGAATACGATCCGAGAATGGTCAAACTCATTTGATACATTAATAGAAAGTTTTAAGTACTCAAAATGATAATTCTGCCTTATAGGGTGAGACTAAAGTTTTATCAACTAAATAGTTGCCAAATAGGCGTATATGTTTAATTGGTACAATAATTGAGAATGCATACATGATAATAAATTCAACCTATTTTACGGAGAAATTATGAACGAAGAATCGCGTCAATATCCAGTTATGCCATTGAGGAATACTGTTTTATTCCCCCAGCAAGTCATTCCGATCTACATTGGCCGGGATAAATCTTTAAAATTAATAGATGATTTACCTACTGATGCAAAATATATTGTTGTAGTTGCTCAGGAAGATGGTTCAATTGAAGAACCTAAGCCGGAAGATTTGTATGCGTTTGGAACCCTTGCTCAAGTGCTAAAAGTATTTGATATGCCTGACAACAGTAAGTCAGCAATTGTGCAAGGATTAGATCGTGTGAAAATTCTCTCATATCCAGAACATGATCCTTATTACAAAGCTGTGATCCAGACAGTCAATGACGAAGGAGAGGAAAAAGATATTGAACTGGATGCATTAATGACCAATCTCCGCACAGTTTTCGCTGAATTAATCCAAGTAGCGCCCTATTTGACTGAAGAACATTCCGGTATGCTATCAAATATTCAGAAACCCGCTCGGCTTGCAGATAAGTCAATCAGTTTGTTGAATATTGTAAACCATGAAAAACAAGAAGTCCTTGAAGAATTATCCGTTAAAAAAAGAGTTGAGAGGGCGATTGATATTCTTAATCGGGAAATGCAGAGAATTAGACTTGGAGAAGAAATCCAAAGTGAAGTTCAAGATGAAATATCCAAAACTCAGCGTGAATATTATTTGCGGGAACAATTAAAAGCGATAAAAAAGGAATTAGGTGAAGATGAGGGAGCAGCAGAATTTACCGAACTTGAAGAAAAAATTACTAAAGCAAAAATGTCCGAGGAAGCTGAAAAAGTTGCAAAAAAAGAACTCAATCGTTTGGAGGCAATTCCAACCCAATCTCCGGAATACACGGTGTCTCGTACGTATATTGAATGGCTTGTTGAATTACCATGGAGTGAATCGAGTAAGGACACGGTGAATATAGCCGATGCTGAAAAAATTCTTGATGATGATCATTATGGTTTAGAAAAAGTTAAAGAAAGAATTCTTGAATATTTGGCTGTCCGAGCTCTTAAAGAGGAAAAGGATCCGGGTAGTGGAATGCGCGGACCTATCCTATGTTTTGCGGGACCTCCAGGGGTTGGAAAAACGTCGCTGGGAAGATCCATCGCAAAATCAATGGGACGTGAGTTTGTTCGGCTTTCGCTTGGCGGTGTTCGCGACGAAGCTGAAATAAGAGGTCATAGGCGAACGTACATTGGCGCTTTGCCAGGTCGGATCATTCAATCCCTGAAAAAGGCCGGTACCAATAATCCCGTTTTTATGTTAGATGAAATAGATAAGCTTGGATCGGATTTCCGAGGGGATCCATCATCTGCACTGTTGGAAGTACTTGATCCGGAACAGAATTCAACATTTTCTGATCATTATTTAGATGTGAATTTTGATCTGAGTAAGGTTATGTTTATTTCAACCGCAAATTACCAAGACCCAATTCCTCCAGCTCTCAGAGACCGTATGGAAATTCTTGATTTTTCCGGATATATTGAGGATGAAAAAATTCATATTGCCAAGCGACATCTTATTCCCAAACAGGTCAAAGAGAACGCTCTCACTAAATCCGATGTTTCTTTTGATAAAAATGCAATCCGGGAACTCATCCGATCTTATACGAGGGAGGCAGGAGTTAGGAATCTTGAACGTGAAATTGCCAATGTGCTCCGGAAAGTGGCCCGTGACAAGTTGGAAAAATCAAATGGAAAAATCAAACTTAACAAAAATAAAATAAATGAATATTTAGGCGCACCCAGATTTTACTCAGATATTGCTGAGCGAACAACAAAACCGGGTGTTGTAACTGGGCTGGCTTGGACTGCTGCCGGTGGCGATATTCTTTTTATTGAGGCTAGTAAAATGAAGGGTAAGGGAAAACTCACTCTTACCGGACAGTTGGGTGATGTAATGAAAGAATCTGCCACTGCAGCTTTGACATACGTTCGATCACATACGGACATTATCGGGTTACCTGAAAATTTTAATGAAATAACCGATATTCACGTCCATGTTCCTGCGGGTGCCATTCCAAAGGATGGACCTTCTGCAGGTGTCGGAATGTTTACAGCGATGGTTTCTCTATTGACTGATAAACCTGTAGCTTCTAATGTTGCGATGACCGGTGAAATTACTCTACGAGGGAATGTTCTTCCCATTGGTGGGGTGAAAGAAAAAGTAACGGCTGCTCACCGATCGGGTATCAGGACCATTATTCTTCCGGATCATAATCGGAAGGATTTGGAAGAAATACCAAAACATATTTTAAAAGATTTAAAGATTCATTTTGCGAAAGAAATGATGGATGTGATTGATATTGCGCTTCCTGGCCTAAACGGAAAGAAGAAAAAGGAATCCGGTAAGAAAACGAATTCAAAAGCAAAAAAATCACGCTAATTTCGCAAGCGAATTTTTGGGCGCTTAGCTCAGTTGGTCAGAGCGCTGCCCTTACAAGGCAGAAGTCACAAGTTCGAGTCTTGTAGCGCCCACCATTACAATTTCGTACAACACCAGGATGAAATGGAACCAGTGTTGACATAAAACCAAAGATTGGAAGCTCGCGGTATAAATATTTGAGTTAAAAAATCCAACTTTATAAATGATATGGAATGAAATACTTAATACCAGTTTTAATCCTTGTAAATGAAACATTATTTGCGAGTGGCAATGCCCATGGTCTTTCTCCTCATTTGGATGGCGCTGATCTATCTATTATATGGGTAATTCCATTTGCTGGAATTTTATTATCCATAGCTGGGTTCCCATTAATAGCACCCCTGTTTTGGCACCATCATTTTGGAAAGGTGTCTGCTTTTTGGGCAATACTGCTTATTGTACCTTTTTTATGGGTTGAGGGATTCTCAATTACGCTCTATGAAATACTCCACGTGGGCCTATTGGAATACATTCCGTTTATTATTCTTTTATTGGCATTATTTACTATTTCCGGCGGTGTACAGTTAACCGGCTCACTGGTGGGAAAACCGATTATCAATACAGGCGTTATATTTTTAGGAACCGTATTGGCCAGTTGGATGGGAACCACCGGTGCTGCCATGCTATTGATTCGCCCTCTTATTCGTGCCAATAAAGACCGTAAAAATAAAGTGCATGTGATTGTATTCTTTATTTTTCTTGTGGCCAATATAGGGGGTTCGTTAACCCCATTGGGAGATCCGCCTTTATTTTTGGGCTTTCTCAAAGGTGTGGATTTTTTCTGGACTACATCAGCAATGTTTCCACCCATGGTCTTCATGGCAGTTTGTTTGTTGATTATCTTTTTTGGTTTGGATACCTATTTGTATAATAAAGAAGAAGTTAGTATCCCTGTTCCAGAAACTTCTGAAAAATTTGGAATAAAGGGCGGAGTAAATCTTTTTTTGCTTGTGGGTGTAATTGGTTCGGTGCTTTTGAGTGGATTTTGGCATCCTCATATTAGTTTTACAATTTATTATGTAGAAATTGAACTGCAAAATATCGCGCGAGACGTTTTACTCATACTTCTCACCATGGCGAGCTGGAAAATCACATCCCAAACAATTCGAGAAGCGAACGAATATACTTGGTTCCCTATCGTAGAAGTTGGCAAACTATTCGCTGGTATTTTCATTACAATTATCCCTGCAATTGCCATATTAAAAGCGGGTACAGGAGGCGCCCTTTCATCTGTGATTAATTCAGTATCCAACGAAACAGGTCCCATTAATTATATGTATTTTTGGGCCACGGGAATTCTATCAAGTTTTCTGGACAATGCACCAACTTATCTCGTTTTCTTCAATACAGCCGGGGGAAATGCATCTGAGCTCATGGGAGATTTAAGTCAAACATTATTGGCTATATCTGCCGGAGCTGTTTTTATGGGTGCCAATACATATATTGGAAATGCACCCAATTTTATGGTGAAATCAATTTCCGAATCATCAGGAATTGAAATGCCATCCTTTTTTGGATATTTATTCAAATGGTCATTACCAATTTTAATTCCTCTATTTATTTTAGTAAGTTATATATTCTTTTAACACGTAATCTCAGGACAGATTATTTTTCTGTTTTATTCAATTTAATTTAAGATAATACTGAAACAATCAATTCCTTGATTAAACCAAAAACCAACGAGCCCCACGATTAGGTGAGGCTCGGAGGTCGGCAAGTGAGGGAATAATTTCCCCTTACCTTACTTGGATTTTGTTGAATGTTCTTATGGAGTTTCGGAAAGTGTTAGAATTTCACCGGAGCTGTCTTCAACGGCAAAGTTGGATTCAGTCGATTCCGAATCTGGCTGCGAGGTAGTGTAAAGATCTTCAGCCTTATTGGTTGAATATTCATTTCCGTTCCAGAAAAATGTCTGTCCGGGACCAAGCCGATTGCGCGCATCCGCAAATGCATCTACAAAACTCGGAATACCTATCGGCTCGCTTACTACCGGAATTTCTACAATTTCCATTTCTTCGATTTCCTCTAAGGCAGGTGCGAGTTCAGCGATATTTACTAAACTGAATTCATCAGATTCCAATTTCATGCTTAGGGTGGACGCCGATTCTTCTATTGGTGTGTTCTGATAAACAATTGCACCAATAAGTATTGCAATCACTGCAAGGGTCAGACCTGTTGTAAGGGCTTTTTCTTTATCGATTTTATTCATTATGAGTTCCTTTCTCTTTAGTGTTACGATCGAATGTTTGTACGGAATCAAAAATGAAATTGTTCCAGTCAGCAATAATGGTCATGATTATCACTAATGGTGAAAAAGGACAGTGGTCGTAATACTCTTACAACACTCTGTAAAAAAGAAGAATATACCTTTTCTCGGTTTGAGACTGGTCCTTTTTATGTATATTCGCCGGCATTTTCCAGGGTGTTTCGATTCAAACGATCCTGATTGACAAAATAGCTAAGATAAATAAGAAAGACGAACATGGTCCCATCAAGAGGGAGTAGATTAAAAAACCGAGGATTTATTATACCGATCGGCGGTGCGGTGAGGAAACGAAAAAATCCAATTATATTGGAAAAATTTGTGGAATTGTGCGGTGGAAAAAAAGCAGTCATCCCAGTGATTGCCACCGCAACAAAGGAACCCGACGTTGGCGCGGAATACGTTCAATTGTTTTCGGAAATGGGGGCGAAAAAAGTTCCTTTTTTAGATATTCAGACTCGTGCAGATTGCCAAAAAGATGAAATTTTGTCTCAATTTAATGAAGCCACTGGAATTTTTATGACCGGTGGAAATCAGCTTCGGTTATCAACAATAATCGGCGGAACGCCGGTTGCCCAGCTTATCCGTAAAATGAATGCAGACGGTCTTCATTTTGCCGGCACATCTGCTGGTGCTGCAATTATTCCGGAGCACATGATTGCGGGCGGTCGCAGTGGAAGTACGCCGACTCCACGGAGCGTATCTTTGAGCCCGGGGTTGGGGCTAACCAATAGCGTAGTAATTGATCAACATTTTCGCCAGCGAAACCGTCTTGGGCGTTTGCTATCTGCTGTGGCATACAATCCCTTCTTAATTGGGATTGGAATTGATGAGGACACGGCAATTTTTATTGATTATAAAAACATATTTGAAGTTGCTGGTAGCGGCGCGGTAACAGTTGTGGATCCGAGTAATATTCAGCATTCATCCATGAGTACTGCGCGCAGAGGAGATGCAATAAATATTGTTGATGTGAAACTCCACATACTCGCAGATGGCGCCAAATACAATTTGCATTCAAAAGAGGCAATCATAACGATTTCGCCGGAAAAGAAGTAAAGAGGAAACAAATGAAAATTCTTGAAACAAATGTTTATGTAGGACCAAATGTTTACGCCCGGTTTCCCGTCATTCGGCATATTCTAGATTTGGGTGTTCTCGAGGACTGGCCCACTGCCAAACTGGGTAAAAAATTCATTGATGGATTGGTACATTATTTACCGGATCTCAAAAATCACGGATGTTCTTATCGCGAAGAAGGTGGATTTTTACGTAGGATGAAAGAAGATGAGGGAACGTGGCTTGGCCATGTGATGGAGCACGTTGCCATTGAATTGCAAAATGTTGCCGGATCTAAGGTAACCTTTGGCAAAACCCGTTCTTTGGAAGAAAAGGGACAGTATAACATGGTCTTCCAATATCTTCAGCGGGATGTTGGTTTAGAAGCCAGCCGGCTTGCGCAGACAGTTATACTAGACCTGCTTCCTGAAAAAGTAAAAAATCAGCTGGATGTTGTCCCGGGAAAATTTGATTTTGAAGAAGAAAGAGATATGTTCATTCGGTTTGCCCAAAAATTTGAGTTCGGACCGAGTACGGCATCTCTCGTAGATGCGGCGATAGCGCGAGAAATACCATGGCTCAGACTAAACCGATACAGCCTTGTTCAATTTGGGCACGGGAAATACCAGAAACGCATTCAAGCAACCATTACAAATCAGACGCGCCACATTTCTGTTGAAATTGCCAGCGATAAGGATGATACTAATTCTCTATTAAGCGATTTGGGCTTGCCGGTTCCGATTCAAAAATTGGTTTATACAGATAAGGAAGCGGTGCATCGTGCACGCAGAATTGGATATCCTGTCGTTTTGAAACCGCTCAATGCAAATCACGGCCGCGGTGTTTCTATAAACCTTACGGAAGATTCGCAAGTGGTAAAAGCGTTCAAAATTGCCAGAGAACGGGGATCTTCACGGGGCGTGCTGGTTGAAAGTTTTATCACTGGTTTTGATCATCGCATGCTTGTAGTGGATGGTAAACTGATTGCAGTTGCAAAGCGAGTACCGGGACGTGTTGTTGGAAATGGAAAACATACAATTCAAGAATTGCTGGATATCGTTAATGAAGATCCTCGGCGAGGTATAGGTCATGAAAAAGTTCTGACTCAAATTCAGATTGACCATCAAGCGGAGCGGCTGATGAAAGCTAAGGAATACACGTTGGATTCTGTCTTGAAAAAGGATGAAATACTGTATCTGAGATCCACTGCAAATTTGTCCACAGGCGGAACATCCATAGATATGACCGATCTTGTTCATCCCGATAATAAATCCATGGCAGAACGTGCTGTGAAAGCCATCGGCCTTGACGTTGGCGGAGTAGACTTTCTGACGGATGACATTACACAATCGCACAAAGTGGTTGGAGGTGCCATTGTAGAAGTGAATGCCGCACCGGGATTTCGGATGCATGTTGCGCCAAGTGAAGGCGAACCGAGGGATGTTGCCGGTCCCGTGATGGATATGCTGTTTCCGCAGGGAACACCATCCGTAATTCCAATTGCAGGAATCACGGGGACAAATGGAAAAACGACCACAACCCGTATGCTGGCGCACATCATGAAAACAGCAGGACATACAGTTGGGTTTACAACGACAGATGGTGTCTATATTGATGGACACCTGACGGTAAAAGGCGACATGACCGGCCCCAAAAGCGCGCAAATGGTGTTGAGAGATCCGGATGTAGATATGGCTGTTTTGGAGACAGCAAGAGGCGGCATATTAAGAAGCGGTCTCGGATATGAAAAAAGTGATGTAGCGGCTTGCCTGAATATTTCAGCGGACCATCTTGGTCTTCGCGGTGTAGAAACTCTTGACCAACTCGCGGAAGCCAAGCGCGTGGTAGTTGAAACTGCCACCGATACAGCCGTTCTGAATGCGGATGACGAATACTGTTTGAAGATGGCTGATTACACCAAAGCCGAGCATGTATGTTATGTTACCATGAATCCTGAACATGAATTGGTAAAACAACATATTCGCGCCGGAGGAAGGGCTGTAGTTCTTGAAAAGGGCATCAATGGTGAAATGATAACCTTTTATGATAAAGGTGCGCATATTCCGCTGTTATGGACTCATTTGATTCCGGCAACGCTTGAAGGAAAAGCGCTGCACAATGTCCAAAATGCAATGTTTGCGTCTGCGATGGCATATAGTTTAAATAAAACTCTGGAAGATATCAGCCACGGACTTAGAACATTTAACCAAACATTTTTCCAAGCACCTGGGAAAATGAATATATTTGATGAGCATCCTTTTAAAGTTATTTTGGACTATGCACATAATCCTGCAGCTGTTCGGGCAATTTCTTCCTTGGTCAGTAAATTGGAAGTAAACGGAAAACGAATTGCTGTTCTTTCAGCGCCGGGAGATCGGCGTGATGAAGATATTCGTAAAGTTGCGGAAATTGCTTCTGAGCATTTTGATGTTTTCATTTGTAAAGCAGACGATCACCGCCGTGGAAGAGACGACGACGAAGTGCCCAAAATCATGAAAAGCGCATTGCTGGGAAAAGGGATAAATAAAGAAAATATTCAAGTTATTCCAGATGAACAGGATGCCATAAATACTTCCCTAAAAATAGCAGAAGAAGATGATTGTGTCCTGATATTGGGAGATGAGATTACACGATCGTGGAAACAAATTATTCATTTTGAAAGCAAAACCAATATACCCGCTGAAAAATCTACCAGCTTCGAAACACCCGATACAGGTTTGGAAGAAACGCCGTTCACTATAGAAGAAGGTCAGAAATTAATTCAGGATGAACGTGGTGTCCGCTTGGCTAAAGAAGAATCTGACTAATAGATCTCAAAAATGGAAATCCTGAACACCCGGCGAATAACAGGTCCGAGTTTGTTTACAGAACTTCCGGGCGCTATACTTGAAGTAGATGTTCCTACCGCACGACAAGATGAAGCTGTGCAGGTTTGGGAAACAAACGTTAGGCGATACTTGAATGCTGTTGGATGGAAAAACGCCACGACTTTGCATCGGAAATATGAAAATGGCATTTCTCTTTATTTTACAGCACCTATTGATGCGCTCTATGCGGCGTGTGAGGTTAATGAGGCTGCGTGGCACCTAACTGTATCCGATATGAACGACACACCATCAGGTTCTTTCGGCGATGATGTAGCACGATTAAAAAATGAAATTACCGCAGAATTGAATCCGTCTATACTAGCGCTTAAAGAAGCTGCTCAAACTAACAGCGTTCGCTTTCTGCAAGCCGATGAAATGGTATCGGTAGGGACTGGCACTGGATCGCAAACCTTTGACGTTGATAAAATACCGGATCCATCCGAGTTGGATTGGGAAAAAATCCATGATGTACCCGTTATTTTGATTACCGGAACAAACGGAAAATCAACAACTGTCAGGCTGTTGGAGTCTATTCTATCCGAAGCAGGATTAACACCCGGGGCATCATCTACGGATGGAATCAGAGTGAACAAGAAAACTATTGAAGCAGACGATTATTCCGGTCCGGAAGGCGCACGAGCGACTTTGAGAAATGAAAACATTTCATCGGCAGTGTTAGAAATCGCACGCGGAGGAATCTTAAGGCGTGGAATGCCGGTGGAAGATGTGCAGGCAGCAATCGTAACAAACGTTGCTGAAGATCATTTTGGAGAATGGGGGGTAAACTCTTTACCCGAAATGGTTGAGACTAAATTTGTAGTCCGAAAGGCGTTGAAAAACGACGGCCTGTTGATTTTGAATGCCGATGATCAGGGATGTGTAGATTTTGGAAAAAATGTTTCTGAAACTGTTTGCTGGTTCAGTCTTGATCCGCAAAATCCTATGGTGAATCGCCATAAAAAATGCGGAGGGCGAAGCGCCTATTTGGACAGAGGTCAAATCATATATGCGAATGGTACTGAAGAAGAAACCATCGGGCACGTAAACGACTTTCCCATCGCAATGAATGGACTGTCTCGGCACAATATTTTAAACTGCCTCGGCGCGATTCTTTTAGCGAAATCTTTGAAGATTAAGAAATCTGTTATTTTCAATGCTCTTTCAACTTTTGGAACATCCTACCAAGATAATCCTGCGAGAGGAAATATTTTTAAAAAGGATGGCTCTACAATCGTCGTTGATTTCGCTCATAATCCGCATGGACTTAGCGCCATTATAGATATGGTATCACAGATGGAAGGCAAAAGGAAACTCATCCTTTTGGGTCAGGCTGGAGACCGCAGCAACGAAGATATTGGTGACCTCGTCGATGTTGCTCTTGGATTGAATCCTCACCATGTAGTGGTGTGTGAAATTCCTAAATACATACGCGGTAGGGAAGAGGGTGAAATACCCAATCTGATAAAGTCTTATTTCATGGATCAGGGCATTCAGGAATCTTCCATTATAATTGAAAAAAGTATTTATACCGGGGTGTTGTCAGCGTTGAAATGGATGGAACCCGGTGATTTACTATTACTTTTGGCATTGGATCAAAAAGAAGAATGTATTGAGGCGATTCAGAATTTCTGCGAAGCTTGATTTACTTAAAGTAATTGTGGAATTGATTTATTCAATTGATGAAATGATGCCTAAATTCTTAGTATGATTCACCCCATAAAAATAGGTCTTTTCGGATTCGGTCGTATCGGTCGAAATATATTTCGCCAAGGATTTAAAAATCCTGCATTCAGATTTATGGCGATCAGTGATCTCGGTGATGTGGAAGCCATGCATTATTTATTGATGCGGGATTCAATTCATGGAGCAATGGAGGATGACATTCAGCTTGATGGTCAGTCGCTCAATTATAATGGAAACAAAACAAGATTATTAACTGGCGGATCTCCGGGATCAATTCCGTGGGATGCTTATGATATTGATTTGGTAATTGATTCAACCGGATCGTTTCGTTTAAGAGAAGAATTACAACCGCATATAGATGCCGGATCAAAACGCGTACTTGTTTCTAAACCGCCAACAGATGAAATTGACAGAATTGTGATTAAAGGTATTAATCATGATAAAATTCATACTTCAGATAAAATAATTTCAACCACATCCGCTACAACTCAGGTTTTGGCCCTCATGTTAAAAATTCTTGATAGTTCTTTTGGAATTGAAAGGGCAATGATGACGACGGTTCATGCATATACATCAGATCAACCTTTGGCAGATGCGGTTAAATCTGATCTGCGCCGAAGCAGATCGGCGGTTGAGAATATTATTCCGAATGAAACATGGGCGCCACATTATGTACAGAAAATCATGCCTGAATTCAAGGATAAAGTAGATGGAATCGCAATGAATGTTCCTGTGGCTAATGGTTCCTGTGTTGATTTAACAACTGAGATGAAATCTATGCCATCCATTGATGAAGTCAATGATGCTTTTTTATCGGCGAGTGTAAATAATTTCAAAGATATTATAGGATTTACTAATGATCCTGTAGTTTCCAGTGATGTAATCGGAAGCGGAGAAACAATGGTTTTTGACAGTCAGGCTACCATGATAGCATCCAATCATTTACTCAAAACAGTAGCATGGTTTGATAATGGCTGGGGGTTTGCCAAACGTATCCTTGAATTAGCAGAAGCCTACCATCAATTGGATAACGCATCATGAAAATTGCAATTAACGGATTTGGCAGGATTGGACGTTCAGTGTTACGAATCCTCAATAATCAGGATGATATTTCCGTCGTAGCAATCAATGATTTATCCGATCCTAAAGCATTGACTTATCTTCTGAAGTACGACACGGTTATGGGTCGCTTAAAAGATGAAGTTTCTTTAGAAGGGGATATACTTAAAACCAGTAGGCATAATATAAAAATGCTCGCAGAACCAAACCCGGAGGATGCACCTTGGGATAATCTTGGCGTGGATATTGTTGTAGAAGCGACAGGTGTATTTCGTACCAAAGAAAAACTAGAATCCCATATAAAAGCCGGCGCGAAAAAAGTTGTCTTGACTGTGCCTGCAAAAGACGATATTGATTTCATGGTTGTCATTGGAGTGAATGACAATGAACTTGGACCTGGGCATCACATTGTTTCAAATGCAAGTTGCACAACAAATTGTCTCGCACCGCTAGCGAAAATTCTCAATGATTCATTTGTAATTGAATATGGTGTTATCAATACGGTGCACGCTTACACCAATGATCAGCGGCTTGCGGATGTCCCACACACGGATTGGCGTCGCAGCAGAGCGGCAGCTGAAAATATCATTCCGACTACAACAGGCGCCGCACGTGCTGTTGGTAAAGTGTTGCCGGAATTAAAAGGAAAACTAGACGGGATTGCCATGCGTGTCCCGGTTCCCGATGGTTCAGTTGTAGATGCTGTGTTTAGATTGAGAGACGACGTGACAACGGACAAGATTAATGATGCTGTGTATGAAGCATCGGAAACAGATTCTTTAAAATCAATTATCGAATACTCTACACTGCCGGTAGTTTCGACAGATATAATCGGCAATCCGCATTCTTCAATTTTCGATGCGCCATTTACAAAAGTAGTCGGGGGTAATTTGGTAAAAACTTTGAACTGGTATGACAATGAATGGGGATATTCAAACAGGGTTGTGGATTTATTGCGGTTACTGCAGAAATTTATTTAGAATAAAACTGAATTATAGAGATCTCGCAATTGTCGCGAAGGACTCAAAGCTAATAGGATTAAGTAAACACATTTTTTAAACTGAATAATTTCTTGGTAATCTTAGAGGCAAAAAAATAATGCTACTTTTTCAATTCAATTAAATCGCGGTATAGTTCCAGAGATTCAGGGTTTACCAAAGCATCCTTATTTTTGACTTTTTCCCCGTGAATTATTTTCCGCACTGCAATTTCCACTTTCTTTAGATTAATTGTATAAGGAATATCGGCTATAGATAGAATTTTGGCTGGTACATGTCGCGGTGAGCAGTTCTTCCTGATTGTAGAATTAATGGTTTTTATCAATTCTTTAGTCAGCGATTTATTTTCGTTCAATTTTACGAATAAAATAATCCGCTGATCGTCGTTCCAGTCCTGGCCGATGACAAGACTGTCCTCGATTTCAGGAAGGTTTTCAACTACTCGATAAATTTCCGCTGTTCCGATTCTCACCCCACCCGGATTTAAAGTGGCATCACTTCGTCCATAAATTGTTACACCGCCGTGTTCATTGATTTCAATATAATCGCCATGATGCCAAATGTTTGGATAGGTATCAAAATAGGCGTTAGAATATTTTGATCCATCTTCATCATTCCAAAAATAGATCGGCATGGAAGGGAAAGCCGCTGTACAAACAAGCTCACCTTTTTCTGATTGGATTGCGTTTCCGCCTTCATTAAAGGATTCTACTTTCATACCCAAACCCCGGCACTGCAGTTCACCGCGATAAACCGGTAGTGTGGGATTTCCCAAGGCAAAGCAGGAAATAATATCTGTTCCTCCTGAAATGGACGACAACTGAACGTCTTTTTTAACCTCTCGATAAACATAATCAAAATTTTCTTCTATCAACGGTGAACCGGTGGATAAAATAGTTCGAAGTTTCTTTAGATCATAATTTTTAAAGGGAACTTCTCCTGCGGATTCGCTAGCGTCAATGAATTTTGCGCTGGTTCCAAAGATCGAAATTCGAAGTTCTTCGGCTAACCTCCACATTGCACTAGAGTCAGGATAGAAGGGCGATCCATCGTACAATACAACTGTTGCTCCTACTGCAAGAGACGACACGAGCCAATTCCACATCATCCAGCCGGTGGTAGTAAAATAAAAAATAGTGTCATTTCGTGACAAGTTTGTATGCAACTGCAATTCTTTTAAGTGCTGGATTAATGTTCCGCCGGCGCCATGAACGATACTTTTCGGTAACCCCGTGGTGCCGGACGAATACATGATATACAAAGGATGATCAAAAGGAAACTGTTCAAATTCCATTGTACCTTCGCCTTCAGTTGAAATAAAATCATCATATAAAATGCCAGTAGGAATAGATGATATATCAGGATCTTTTTCAGAATAGGGAACGACTATTACTTTTTCCACACTTGGAAGTTTTTTCAAAATAATTGATAATTTATCTAGTGAATCGAAAGTTTTCCCATTGTAGAAATATCCATTTGCGGAAAATAGAATTTTTGGCTCAATTTGTGAGAATCGATCCAACACACCCTTAATTCCAAAGTCCGGTGAAGAGGAAGACCAAATGGCGCCGATGGAAGCTGTGGCAAGCATCGCAATCACTGCTTCGGGCACATTGGGTATGAATCCGACCACTCGATCACCTTTTTTCACGCCAGTCTTTTTTAGGGCTGCCGCTAGTTTACTTACCTTCTTAAAAAGTTCTGCATATGTTATTTTTCGTACAGGTTGCCCTTCGCCTTTGAAACAGATGGCTATATTATTATCCCGAAATCGCAAAAGATTTTCGGCATAATTAAGTTGTGCACCTGAAAACCATTTCGCACCGGGCATTTTACCAGGGTCATCAACTATTTCTGTCGCTGATGTGGAATGAATTATATTAAAGTGTTTCCAGGCAGCGTTCCAAAATGTCGAAACATGTTGAACCGACCAAGCATATAAATCAGAATAATCAGTCAAATCAAGATTATGATCCGAATTTATGATTTGTCGGAATTTATCCATTTGCGAATCATTAATCTGCTTGTCGGTGGGCTCCCAGAGTATTTTTGCCATAGAAAAAATTAGATGAAAAACATGGAATCTGCACCTACAAAGTTGATTTATATTATTCGATATAAACAATTCAGTTTAAATTCCAGCTTGAAAACATTTAATATATGAAAATAGCATTCTTAACTGCCGGCGGAATTGCACCGTGTCTTTCTGCATCTATCGGATTTCTGATTAAGGAATACCGAATGTTGAATCCAAACGCAAACACCGAATTTATTGGGTACCTTCATGGGTATAGAGGATTGTTAACGGGAACTTCAATTCCTTTTCCACCAGATACTTTATACTCTACCGATGTATTACTTTCTTATGGAGGAAGTCCAATCGGAAACAGTCGCGTCAAATTGACCAATACAGAAGATTGTATTCAAAAAGGATATGTACCGAAGGGCGATAATCCTGTTGCAGTCGCTGCGGAACAACTAAAAAAGGATGACGTGAAAATCCTGCACACGATTGGTGGAGATGATACCAATAAAATGGCAGGAGAGCTTGCAGACTATTTATCGAATCAGGGAATTGAATTAACTATCGTAGGAATGCCGAAAACAGTAGACAATGATGTTTACCCGATTCATCAAACTTTGGGCGCTGCCACCGCTGCTGAACAAACAGCAGTCTATTTTGAAAATATAGCCAATGAAAATACTACCAGCAGTCGGCATTTAATTATTCACGAAATCATGGGTAGGAATTGTGGTTGGCTGACTGCGGCAGCTGCAAATAAATACAGGGTGAGGTTGGATAAAAAGGAATTTCTTCCCGAACTGTTGCTTGAAAAAAATCGTTGGGATATTGATGCTATTTATATCCCTGAAATGGACATGAATTTTAAATCGGAATGCGAACGATTATTAGAACGGATGGATGAAAAAGACAGTATCAATATTTTCTTAAGTGAAGGCGCCGGAACAGAAACAATCGTAAGGGAAATAGAAGCATCCGGACAGGAAGTGGTTCGGGACGCTTTTGGGCATGTGGCGTTGGATACACTCAATCCTGGAGAATGGTTTGCCAAACAATTTCAGAAAAACCTAAATGCTGACAAAGTATTGGTTCAAAAAAGTGGATATTTTGCCCGTTCCGCTTCTCCTAACAGGGAAGATTTAGATTTAATAGGACGATCCGCTGTATGCGCTACAAAATCTGCGATGGCTGGGAAAAGTGGTGTAGTTGGGTTGGATGAAGAAAATAATAATGAAATTAGTTTAATTCCTTTTGAGAGGATAAGAGGAGGCAAGCCATTCAATATAAACCAGGAATGGTTTCAGGAAATGCTAAAAGAAATTGGACAAACACTGTAGAATGGATATTGAAATGGGACTTGATTTAAAAACTTTGAACGACGTTGCCAAAGGAATGGTCGCATCCGGGAAGGGAATTTTAGCAGCGGATGAAAGTACGCCTACCATCGGGAAACGATTTGATTTAATCGGAGCGGAATCAACAAAAAAAACCCGAAATGCTTATCGGGATTTACTGTTTACCGCTGACGGAATTGAAAATCACATTAGCGGAGTAATCCTTTTTGACGAAACACTTCGGCAATCTACAATTAACGATGGAACACCTTATCCTGAACATTTGACAAATTTGGGTATCATTCCGGGGATTAAGGTTGATAAGGGCGCAAAACCGTTGGCCGGATTTCCTGATGAAACTGTAACTGAAGGATTGGATGGTTTGCGTCAACGATTGGAAGAATACCGATCATTAGGCGCTCGATTCGCGAAGTGGAGAGCCGTAATTAAAATTGGCGATGCAATGCCCAGTTTTACCTCTATCGGCACAAATACGCACGCACTAGCACGATATGCAGCTCTTTGTCAAGAATCTGACATTGTTCCGATTGTGGAACCGGAAATTTTAATGGATGGCAATCATACCATAGAAGATAGTTTGGAGGTTACCGAATTGGTTTTAGAATCGGTGTTTGCTGAACTGTATTCTCAGGGTGTTGGTCTCGAAGAAATGATTTTGAAGCCAAATATGGTTTTATCTGGTTATGATTCTGCTGATCAGGCTGATGTGGACACTGTTGCAGAAATGACATTAGCTTGTCTTAAGCGCACCGTTCCGGCTGCCGTTCCGGGGATTGCGTTTTTATCAGGTGGACAAAGTGACGAACTTGCCACTACGCACCTCAATGCGATGAATTTATTAGCCGGTTCCAAAAACCCCTGGAACTTGACATTTTCTTATGGTCGTGCTCTCCAACAGCCGGCGCTTAAGGCTTGGGGAGGAAGTGATGCAAATATCGGTGCCGCACAGGATGCCTTGATGAAACGTGCGGGATTGAATGGACTGGCATCTACGGGTGCATATTCAAAGGAAATGGAATAATGTGCATTTTTTTAGTAGGTTACAATAATTAGCTAAGCGAATTATTGCCAAACATTTGTCTTGAAATGATTTACTAGTTCATCATTTTGATTCTCAGTTAGTTTGAATTAAAACTAAAATTACAAGCAAATGAAATTCGTAGGATTCCAGATATTATCTAATAGGTCATGAATAAAAAAAGGGGGCTCAAATGAGCCCCCTTTTTTTTAGGTATTAGGTCAGCAGGATTATTTCAGCATTGTCATTTTTTTCACCTGACGAAAGTGAGATCCTGCATCAAGTTCATACAAATAAATACCACTAGCTACAGGTTGACCATTCATATCCAGACCATTCCAGGAAAACTTATAAGTTCCTGGTTTGGTGTACTGGTTATGTACGGTGGTCATTTTTTGTCCCAGTAGATTGTAAATCGAAACTGTGACGTCAACTCCAATTGGAATCGTGAATTGGAATGATGTAATTGGATTAAATGGGTTTGGATAGTTTTCACTTAGTGAAAACCGCATTGGTACGTTACCTCCATCAATAATACTCAGTTCAGCATTTGCTGCACCGGGTGTTGGAGTTAATGTGCTCCATGTGGATGATCCATCCGGATATCTTCCATAGGAAGTATCTGCAACTTGCGCACCAAACGTCAGTGAATCCACAAAACCAGTATCACTCGCCATGATTGTAATAATTCCGATTTGTTCACCACTGCTGCCGAGTTTTTCTTCTACATGAAGTACACCCTGTTCAGATTCTTTGTCAGCCCAGAGCAGGAGAAAACCGCCGGGTGCTATTGTAGTAGCACTGGCATCACTGGTGGGGATCTGGAATGAGGCAGGGTCAGTAAGATCATCTGTTACGTACATTCCGCTAATATTGATCGAATTCGATCCTCCGTTGTACAGTTCAATGAAGTCATCATATTCTCCATTTTCATCCGTGCAGCAGGAATCATTGCTTGCCAGGAATTCATTAACCATTATTCCTGCAAGATTTGCTGGAGTCCAAGAGTTTGAAGCGCCTGGATTGGGATCCGGAAAAGATGCCCATGTTGCGCCACCATCGTCAATACGTGCATAACTAGTATCCCCGGCTTGTGCACCAAACGTTAGTGAATCCACAAATGTTGTATCTGTCCCGGAAATATATACCAGCCCGATTTGCTCGCCACCACCACCAAGTTTTTCTTCTACGTGTAGCGGACCCTGTTCCGATTCCTTATCGGCCCAGAGGATTAGGAATCCGCCGGGAGGGATGGTTGTAATTGCCGACACGGTGTCCGGTAATTGATGGGATGCCGGGTCTGTCAGATCATCTGTGATCCACAACCCGCCAATATCTACTGAATCAGTACCGGGATTATAGATTTCAATCCAATCATCGAATCCACCCGAATCATCTGCCCAGAAACTATCATTACTGGCCATAAACTCATTGATGTACAGCGTTGGCGCCTGAGCAAGTAGCAGAACAGGTAACACCATTATCATTGTTAGCATTCGTTTCATAACGATCCTCCTCGTTTGTTTTGTTTGTTGTGAAAATCCTTTTGTAAAGAAATTGTTAGAATTATTAATTCGGACTTAATTGTCATGTTTGAATATTACGTAAAATTTTGTAAGAATTTCAACCATTAATAGAAATTTTTGTTGCTAGAATATACAATGTTTGGGAAAATTACGGACGGGAAACATTTTTATTAACGATTAGAATTTGTTTCATTTTTAGAATCCAGTATTAATCGAGGGAAAGGCATAAATATATAATTTCTGCTCAGAATCACTTACAATATAAATACGATTGTTAATAGCATTGTATACCACACCTTCTGCTTTTTGGATGTCAAGTGAAAATGATTGAATCACATTGGCATCAGGATTCCAAACGATTAGTTGTTGAGATTCATCACTAACTATGATATAATTGCTATCTGCATAATTGTAACAAATACCTGAGTAATCCTGTGCAAAATTCAGCGCTATTGATTCACTAGTATTTGTTGGTAAATCCAATTCTATAAAAGTGCCAGGATTCTTTTCATTTACTACAGAAATCCTACTGGTTTCCGGATTATACACGATACCCTCAAAACCATTAGTATTTGAAGTACCATCAAAAGGAATTGCATAACGAGCTAACTCGTTTCCAAGAGTATCAAGATGTACAACTTCCCGTAGTCTTTCTTCGGCAATCCACAAAGTAGAATCACGGTAATCGAATGTAATTCCTTCAAGATCGTCCCCGACGTAAGATAGCGCCAATTTTGTGTTCCCGAACAAATCCAGTTTATATATTGAATTATCAGGTGGATCGCTTACGGTGTAAAGAGCCGTTCCATCTGCATTAAGTGTAAGACCGGATGGTTCTGGGATATCCAAAGAGTAGATCCCAATCAATCCTAATTTTGAATCTGGATCAACATTTTCTTCATCTAAATTGCATGAATTAGTAATAATGAAAAAACTGATGATCCAGATTCTAGAGATATGATTAGTTATTAGACTCTCCGGGCGTTGGTATGTTGAAAAACTCCCAAGTGTCGCTTCCGTCAGGGTTGCGACCCCTTGAAATATCCGTTGTTTGCGCGGGGTAAGTTAACGTATCAATTGGTACAGTGTTGGTTGCGTCAGAACTGAACAAGCCGATTTGTTCACCACCGCTACCGAGTTTCAGTTCAATATGCAAAATCCCTTGTTCAGATTCTTTATCAGCCCAAAGCAGAAGAAATCCACCTGGATTAATGGTTGTTGAATCAGGTGCCCTCGTAGGAATCTGCCAGGTAGTAGGAGCAGATAAATCATCGGTTAGGTACATACCGCCGATATCAACTGCTTCTGTCCCATTATTAAATATTTCAATGAAATCATCAAAATTTCCATGTTCATCCGTGCAACAGGTATCGTTACTGGCAAGAAATTCATTAATGACCAATGCCGGTGGAACATAAGCTTCTGCAGAAACGGTATAAGACGAAGTTGTAGTTGGAGCATCACTTGGTTCGAGAGAAACCAAATCAGACTCATCTACAGCTTTGATGTAATAATAAACCGTAGTGCTATCACTTTGAGCTCCGATAGTTACGGTAAACGTATCAGTCGTTGCAACATTCATTGATAGTTGTACAAAACTGCTATCTTGATGGATTTTGTAGTACATGAAAACCGAATCAAGCCCATAATCATCCGTGACCACTGCTGTGATTGCAACATCGTCAATGGGGGATGGTGACTGTGGAGAACGTGAAACAGATACTATTACAGGTGCCACATTGGGTTGAGCGGAACTGTTTGTTGCTCCAGGAGTTGGTGTGCTGAAATATTCCCAAGTGTCACTTCCGTCAGGAATGCGCCCGTAGGAAATATCTGTTATTTGGGCTTCATAGGTAATTTGGTCAATAATTGTTAAGCCATCTGATTCAGCGAGAACAATATCTTCTCCACCGCTTCCCAATTTCTGTCCAACATGTAAAATTCCCTGGGTCATTTCAGTCACATCATCAAACCAAATAACCAAAAAGCCACCGGGCTGGATTGTTGTTAGAGATGGGTCCGTTGTCGGGATTTGATAGGCGGTAATGTTATCTTTACTGTCAGAAACATACATTCCTCCAATATCAATTGTCTGGGTGTCTCCATTATAGATTTCTACCCAGTCATCGTACGGATCACCATCATCATCAGGATCAATTGTAGCCGCATCATTGCTTGCCAAAAACTCATTAATATAGAGTTTTAAAAGACTAGCATTTGATCCGCCACCGCCGTCAGTTTCTTCACCAAGGTCACAGCTTGTTATAAACAGTAGACCTGCTACTGGTAGAATTAACCATTTTGATAATTTCATTATATTACTCCTTTATTATTTTAATTAGAAATTAATAAGTGCCCTGAAATTCATTGCGTGAAAATCATAATCTCCTGGGGCGCCGTCACCGGTAGCATTGGTGGAATTATCCACTATGATGTAGTTGAACAAAAACTTGACATTTGGATTTGCATACCATGTTAAACCCAATGTGATGTTATTTGCTTTTCCTCCCAAAATTCCATTCGGATTTCTCGGATCAGTTGCGTTTGGATCAGACAAATTTAAATTACTGAACCGGGCCAACACTTCCCAAGCTCCTACTTTATTATTGTTAGGAATGACCTGGCTGAATTCACCTTGTTTGTTATCCCAAGGTCGTGATTCACCTGTTAAAATCCAACTCAGGTAAACATATCCACCGTTAAATGAAACATCGTTATAAGTTCCATAATAACTACTTGTTGTGTCTGTATCATCGAATCTTGTTAATCCTGCCTGCATATATTCTCCCTGCAAGCTGATATTTTTGAATCCTAACGCACCCTCAAACCCAATTCTATTGATTTTATCGACGTTGAAGATATTATCTGTATCTAGCATTTCAATATCACCCAATTTTGTTTCCGGCTCACTGGTGAAATCTGCAACGCTTCCAGCATCATTAGGCGCGTGTTGCACATAAGATGCTCCGGCATGAATTAAAAAAGTGTTTGTTAGAATTGGCGCCATAGCAAATCGAGCACCAAATCCACCACCTGTTTCATCCTGTGTTTTGTTTTTATCATTCACGAGAAGCTCCTGCCCGAAAAGTGAAGCACTAAAATTCCAGTTTCTACCCCATTTTGTATAGCCAATAGATGATCGTCTCCCTACTTTGAAAGCAAGGTTAGGCATGGCTCTCTCCATAAAGGATTGGTAGCGAGAACTGGTTAAAATCTCATGACCAAAAGGTACCTTAAAATGTCCAATTTTGATAAAAGCATTGTGAAAGCCATTATAGCTGACCCACATATCCTTTATCTCGACTGTTGCATCACCTATATCAATATCCCATTCCGCTTTCCACACATCCCACATTCTTACTTTTACGGCGAAACGACCTTTTCGAAGATGCGTGCCATTGCTGAGCATTTCAAGCGAATCATTAGGGAAGTAAGCGCCATCTAGGAATAGTCTTACGTCAAATCGTGTTTGAAATTTTCCATCCTCAGATTTGAATTTAATAATCCCATCGTCCCATTCTGTTCTACCAGGAGAATTGAATCCCTGCGCAAACAAAATCCCCAATGTGGATAATGTTGCGATAATTACTTCTTTTATTTTCATGATATTCCTCTTTCTTATGTTGGTTGTTCAGAGCTTTTCTGCATCTGAAATGGTTTTTGCAATATTTGCCAAATAGACATTAATCTGTTTTAACATGTCCATGAGTTCCATATGAACTTCATGAGTTGCGACAGACTCCGTTGTTTCTTTTTGTACCCGCTTAAGGTGTGCTTGTTTGTATTCTTCACCAAGACTTTGATATTTCAATTCCTTTTTAATGACTTTCTGTGCCATATCAAAATTGAGTTCACTAAAGGCATCGGTTAATCGTGACACCTGTTTCATGGTTTTAATATGAAATTCTACCAGTTCTTTTTCTCCTTCAGAAGAAAAAGATTCCTTTAAGGCTTGTTTCTTGTAAATTAAAGGAACAATGTTTCTGTGAATAACATCTCCGATGCTTTCTAGATCATCTGTCATGGATACCATTGCAAAGACCTCCTCAGCCTGCAAATCGTTTAATTCCCCTCGACTAATTTGAAATAAGTAATTCGTGATGTGTTCTTCGATAAAATCAATTTTTTCTTCTCGCATATCAATGCCTTCGATCAAGGAAAGCTGAGGATATATTTCATCCTGTTTTTCTTCCTCGCCATTAAAGGGATAAAAACATGCGTCCAGCATTCGTCCTAAAATTTTAAGCATTCTAGACATTTCTGTTTGCGCGAGTTTAATCGCAACAGCGGGATGAAATATCTGAGAATCATCAATGTGCCAGATTGCGGGTTCTATTCCTTTAACTTTATCCCGTTTGGGTAAAATCCGGTAAACCTGTGTTGCTAATACAGCTGTAAAAGGGAGGAAAATTAACCCAACGCTCACATTGAAAATTGTATGTGCATTTGCAATTTGCCGCGGTGTTTCTGCCGCCAGCTTATCCATCCCTTCAAGTCCACTTGATGTAGATAAAGATCGGACCAATTCCGCCAATGGAGGTATAAGCCAAACAAATATAAGTACACCGCCTATGTTAAAAAGGACGTGGGCGATGGCGACGCGTTTAGCTTCCCTGATTGTGCCAATACTCGCTAAGGCTGCCGTAATACACGTTCCAATATTTGCACCAAGAATGAGTGGTATGCCAGCCTCTAAAGTGAGCAATCCCTGCTGAGCTAATACAATAACAATTCCGGTAAAAGCACTAGAACTTTGAATTAAAGCTGTAAATGCTGCACCAATTAAAATTCCAAATAATGGGTTTTCCAATCCTTTCATAAGATCAATAAAGGGTTGGAATGATCGTAATGGTTTCATGGCATCGGACATAATTTTCATTCCAAAAAATAGAATTCCAAATCCGAGAATTGCTTCCCCAATATGTTTTACCGATTCTTTTTTCCCAAACATTGTCATAGCGAATCCAACGGTAATCATGAGAAGGGCATAGTCTGTCAATTTAAAGGCTACCAATTGAGCCGTGACGGTTGTCCCGATATTCGCCCCAAGAATTATTCCAATAGATTGGGCGTATGTCATTAGTTCAGCTTGAACAAAACTAACCAGCATCACTGTTGTTGCGCTGGAACTCTGGATCACCATAGTCACAAAGGCGCCGACAATAAGTGCAATAACTCGGTTTTTTGTAAGGACGGCCAGGATATTTCTCATTTTGTTTCCGGCAGCCTTTTTCATGCCTTCACTCATTTTTGCCATGCCATATAGGAACAGGGACAACCCGCCGAATAAACTGATGGTTAAAAATCCCCAGCTTATCGTTCCGTCGGAATTTCCTCCGGCGAATAATAAACTTGTTCCTAGACAAAACATCCCGATAATGAGCATATTTGACTGTGATATTTTGTTCATAAAATTACTCTGGACTCGTTTCGCCAATTGAATGAATTGTTTTGGCAATATCGCCTGTATAAACATTGATTTGTTTTAACAGGTCCATAAGTTCCATATGAATTTCGTGGGTTTCAATGGATTCTTCTCTTTCTTCATGAAGCCGTTCTAAGTGCCTTGTTCGATATTCAGTTTCTAAATCAGTATATTTTTCCTCTTTTGCCATGATACGTTTGGCCAATTCAGGATCCAATTCAGAAAAGGCATCTTTTAACCGACTGACTTGTTTACATATTTTAGTATGAAAAATATCCAGTTCTTCTTTCCCTTCTTCAGAAAAATCAGTGTTCAATGCTGATTTTTTCGCAATAAGTGGAATCATATTTTTTTCGATAATGTCTCCAATGCTTTCAATATCATTTACGATCGACATCATCCCATACACTTCCTGAATTTGATGATCAGATAATTCTTGCCGACCTATTTTTCGCAAATAAAGGACAATATGTTCTTCAAGGAAATCCAGTTTTTCCTCACGCATTTCGATGCCTTCCACCAAAGAGAGTTGTGGGTATTTTTCATCCTGCTTTAGTTCATTAGATTTAAACGGTTCAATGATCGCTTCTAACATACGTCCAAAAATTTTAGACATTCTGGAAATTTCATTACGAGCTAAATCTATAGCCATGGCTGGTGTTGAAATAGCTTTATCATCCAAGTGCCACGTTGCAGGTTGGATGCCCTTTTCCTGCTCTCTCTCTGGGTAAATTTTCATAATTAAATTTGCGAACATGGTCGTAAAAGGTAGAAAAAACAATGCCAAACTCACATTAAATATTGTGTGAGCATTCGCGATTTGCCGGGGGGTTTCGGAAGCAAGTTTGTCCATGCCATCCAACCCAACTGACGTAGGCGATATGGAACGAATAATGTCTGCGAAAGTGGGTATCCAAAAAATAAAAAGAAGGACGCCACCAACTTTGAACATAACATGGGCGATAGCAACGCGCTTCGCTTCCCTGGATGTGCCAATACTTGCTAACCCTGCGGTAATGCATGTTCCAATATTGGCACCCATGACAAGAGGAATTCCCGCCTCAAGCGAAAGGAGGCCTTGCTGTGCTAGAACAATAACAATCCCGGTAAAAGCGCTACTGCTTTGGACCAACGCAGTAAATAGCGTTCCGACCAAAAGTCCCAAGACTGGGTTTTCGAGTCCTTTTAATAAATCGATAAAAGGTTGGAAGGTGCGCAAGGGCTTCATAGCGTCTGACATGAGCTTCATACCAAAAAATAAAATTCCAAATCCAAGAATTGCTTCGCCAATATATTTTGTAGAATCTTTTTTTGAAAGCATGGTCATACCAAAGCCAACGGCTATCATGAGTAATGCGTAATCGGTCAGTTTAAATGCGACCAATTGTGCTGTAATCGTTGTTCCGATATCTGCACCTAGAATCACGCCGAGAGATTGGACAAATGTCATTAACTGCGCCTGTACAAAACTCACAAGCATGACAGTTGTTGCACTGGAGCTTTGAATTACCATAGTTACAAACGCGCCAACGAACATGGCAATAAAGCGATTGCTCGTTAGTGCAGAAAGGATATTCCGCATTCGGTCTCCGGCAGACTTTTTCATGCCTTCACTCATTTTTTCCATCCCATAAAGGAAAAAGGCCAACCCACCTGCGAGAGTCATTATGAGCCCGGCCCATGAAATCGTATCAGATGCACCTGATGCACCGGCAAACATTGGGTTTAACAATAGAAGACCAAACAATGCAACTATTTTGAGGAGGGAAGATTGAGCGCGAGTCATTGAGAGGTTCCTATCATTACAGTTATATATTCGATTTGATTTTTTTCATTTTTCGCTCTTTGTAAAGAGGAATAAAAAGAGATAAAAAAGCAAGAATTAGTAAGCCCAAACTTAAGGGATTTGTAAAAAATATTGTCCAAGAATCTTCAGCCAATAATGCTTGTCTAAAATTTGTTTCAGCCATTTTTCCGAGAATCATAGCAAGAACCATGGGAGCGGTGGGAAAGCTATTCCTTCGTAAAATCCATCCTAAAATACCAAACGCTAAACAGACATACACATCAAACATGGTATTTTTTACCGCATAGCTTCCAATGAAGGCAATGGCGATGATAACCGGAAGTAAAATGGCCTTGGGCGCTGCAATAAGTTTCACCCAAATCTTTGTGCCCAAATATCCAATGATGAGCATGAAACCAATTCCAAGCGGAAGGCTCGCAAATAACGCGTAAACCAATTGAGCGTTGTTGCTAAATAATTCCGGTCCGGGAGTGATATTATGAAGTGTAAGCGCACCGATCATGACAGCGGTTGCCGCAGAACCGGGGATTCCCAATGTTAATAATGGCACAAGCGCACCGCCTTCACTTGCTCCGGCAGCTGCCGATGGTGCCGCAATTCCTTCCAATGAGCCAGTTCCAAATTTATCAGGGTCTTTGCTGGTTCTTTTTGCTTCGCCATAGGCCACAAATGCCGCGATGGTTGCACCTGCACCGGGGACTGCTCCAACCAATGCTCCGATCGCTCCACCTTTAAATATATTTTTACGAATTGCCCATATTTCACTAATCTTTGGTAATTTGCTTGAGAATGTTTTTACGGCTGTTTTTATACCGGTGTCTTTTTCAATATTCAAAAAAATTTCCCCAAGAGCAAAAAGACCAATGAGAGCCGGAATAAAAGAAAATCCGTCAAAAAGCTCTGTGCGCCCAAAAGTAAATCGAGGATGAGCATTTATAATGTCTAACCCAACGGTCATAAATAATAAACCTAATGCAGTACTAAAAAATGCTTTTGTCCGATTCTTTGATTCCATAGATGCCACAATTGTGAGCCCGAAAATAGCAAGTGAAAAGAAAGCCGGAGGTCCAAATTTTAATGCTATTTTTGAAATTGGAAAGGAAAAGAAAATCAAAATGAGCGAACCGGTAATCCCACCCATAACATTGGCAAGCAAACTTGTGCCAAGTGCTCTGCCCGGTTGACCCTGTTGAGTTAGCGCATAACCATCCATAGCAACGGCCACTGCGGCAGGCGTTCCCGGCGTATTAATTGCAATGGCTGTGATTGTTCCGCCGTAGGCACAAGACGTATAAATCGAGACGAGGAATACAATCGCAATTAGAGGATCCATACCAAACGTAAATGGGACCATGAGTGCAAGTCCAGTGGAAGCAGAAAGTCCCGGCATAACACCTACAAAAATTCCGATAGTAATCCCAATCATTATGACGGTGCCCGGCTGCCACCATGGAATTGTTTCTGTTCCTAAAAGGGCAGAAAATCCGGAAAGAAGATTTGCTAATAATTCCATTAGAATAAATTCCCCGCTGGCAATGGAACTTGAAGTACTTTATAAAAAATGCCATACATAAATAAAATAACGACAGCACTTGTTAATAATATCGTTTTCATTTCTTTGTGCTTGAGAACCATCATTCCGGCAATCAGCATGAAAGCGGTTGCAGGTAAAAATCCGATAAATGGAATAATGATAACATACCCAATCAGGATGCTTGTTAATGTCAATACCAACCGAACTTGCCCGGGTTTTGGTTTTTTTGATATAGATTTCAATTGGGTTAAAATTAATAACGAAACAATTGCTAAAAAGAGCGCCCAAACTTGTGGCACGGTTGCAGCACCTACGGATGTTCCTGTACGAGGATTTGGGAAATATTGACTGATATATGTGAAAGAGATTGCGATTGAAAGACCAATACCAGCGATGAAGGGAACATTTGATTTTTCAATTTCTTTTTTTTGTGTATAAAAATAAATGATTGATGAAATAATAACAATGGTTGCTATAAAAAAGAGAATTGGCATCGGGGCTGTTTGAGGCTCTTTTCCAACGGAAAACCCCGCTTTTGTTAAATACGATTTTGCTGATTCTGCATCTTGAGTAACCATGTTTTTGAAAGCTCTATTTTTGATAAAAACACTTTGAACCCCGGTGGTTTGAATAAATTGTTTCCAAGCGGGATCGTTGCTGACTTTTCCCAATAATTCTTCGAGATAAGATATAATTTGCGGATCTGTCCCTTTTTTAACGGCGAAACCACGCCACATCACATCGGTTGTTAGGTCAATTCCATATTCTTTAAATGTGGGTGCATCAGGAAAAGTTGGATGCCTTTCTGGACTCGCGATTGCAGCAATTGTTAAATTTTCGGTACGCCCAATAATATCTTCAGGATTTCCCACGTACACATGATTATGTTTTCCCATCACGGACGCAATGGCAGGACCTCCACCACCGTAAGGAATCCATTTCGCACTGATTCCTGCCTTATCCCATATTTTCACTGCCATCAGGTGATCTAATGAACCGCTTCCGGGGCCGCACCATTTCTGTTCATTTGGACTGGCTTTAGCATGTGCTAAAATTTGATCCAAAGTTTTAATATCAGAATGTTTATTGGTGATGATCGCTTCGGGTGAAATGGTGAGACAGGCAAGATAATCAAAATCGTCTAAGCCGAAACCGATATCGGTGGTTTGGATTGGAGCAAGGTAAGCAGCAGGGAAGGCGAGGATTGAATATCCGTCAGCTTTTTCATTATATACATTTGCCAAAGCAAGTAATCCGGAACCGCCCGGTTTATTTACTACCACAAAAGATTGGTCAGAGATTTGTCCTGCAATTTGAGCGAATTGCCGTGCCATCAAGTCCACAGCGCCGCCGGGTTTTGTGTGGACGATGATTTTTACGGGTTTATTTGGATATTCAGCTGATACAAAACTGAAAATCAATAAGCTGAAAACTAATATATAAATGACACGATTAAACATAAATGGTAAAAATGATGATTTTTTTTCAAAAATAGTTCCTTTGCTGAAATATTTGTATTGCTGGACGAATAGATTATTGATTATCCATCAATCTACTAATTCATTATTTTTACCATGTTGTATAGGGATTTTTCAGCAGCATCATGTTGTAATATTTTGTTTGCCCCGTGACTTCTTCACCAATAAAATCCGGCTTGTCGAATTCCTGTTCTTCACTTTCCAATTCGACCTCTGCTACAACCAAGCCGTCGTTTACGCCGTGAAATTCATCCACTTCCCAAATCAATCCGCCATGTTCATATTTATACCGTGTTTTTTCAATGAGTGGTTGATCGCAAAGAGAGAGTAGATGGTCTGCATCCGGAACGGGGATTTCCGTTTCGAATTCATAACGACTCATTCCACTTGCGCTCCCCATTCCTTTGATGGTCAGAACCCCTTTTTTTGATCCGTCTTTTTCAACAGTTCGAATTCGGACAGCTCGTTCTTTTTCCGGCTGTAAATAGCCTTGTCGCATAGTGGTTCCGCTCATGCCGTCGGGTAATGATGTGATTAAAAACTTTCTTTCAATTTCATTCGCCATAATTTATCCTCTATTAATTTGCTAATGGTTTGTCAATCCAGCCGATGACACGCTTGATTGCCTGAAGGTAATTGATGTTTTCGATACCGTCGAGTCCAACGTCTGACATAGTTTTTTTAATATCATCCAGTTCGGTTGATTCAGAATTGATAGACATGACTTTTGCACCGTTGATTTTCACATTTCCTACTTCGCAAATTGTGTCATTCACCATGTAGCCAAATCGTTCTTTAATAACACTGACGGCTTGCAAATCTGGATGACTTTTTACCATCGCCAGGAATTCATCGTGCGTGTATTCAGTCTTGTCGAAAGTTGGAATCTCAACTTGGAATGCAGGGAAAATATCACTTTTCAAAAAATCAACGGTAACGGGAAATTCTGTTTTTGT
Source organism: Candidatus Neomarinimicrobiota bacterium (assembly GCA_018651745.1). Taxonomy (NCBI): domain Bacteria; kingdom Pseudomonadati; phylum Fidelibacterota; species Fidelibacterota bacterium. The sequence goes on from JABIDL010000009.1 coordinate 38,531, forward strand.
TAGTGGATTCCATTGCTCCAGTCCATCTACTGTTTGAACATAGGTTTTGATATCCATTTTCCCGTCACGAATTTTTGTATTATTTATATCATTTGTTCGTGACATGATATAGGTCTCGGGTGAGTTGCGAACCCAAAGTTTTTCCGGAATTGGTACAGATAATCTGGACATCCGTTTTGCTTGTTTGATGAAATTCTGACCAAATGCTCTAAACTCAAATCTGGGTTTGGATATTTCCCCAACTTTCATTTTTTCTTTAGACATATTTATTCCTCAGTTTAGTTAATTATTTCGAATTTGCAGTTATAAGTAGATATACAAGTCTTATTTTAACCAGTATTGTTTTTTATTTCAACAGAATAGTTAAAAAATATACAACTGAATTGAAATTTAAACCATTAGTAATCTTGGTCGAATTTTGACTTTATTTATGAAAATGGTATTGAAAAAATATCAGAATGAGTGATGCAGCCAAACCAGGATAAAAAGGTTCAATCCCAAAGGGGTAATCCCCTAATAAATTGCCGACAATAAACCAAAATATCGAGAATAGAACTGGCACAAGCATTGACATAATAATATGATTTTTATTTAACTTAATTTTTGTAAATGTTAGTAAAAATGGCAGAAGAATACCCGGTACGGTTATAGAGCCAATCACATACCAAAGTTGCACTACAGATGGAATACTTAGAGCAAGAATAATTGCGATAAATCCGATGACAATTAAACTGCTTCTTGTGAACTCTAGGGCAGAATTATCTTTAGCTTTTTCTGAGGTATCTTGCGGTGGATTAATCCGCCATAGAATATCTCTACCGAACGTTACTGCGCTAATCAAGCCCAGCGAATCGATGGTGGACATAATGGTTGCCAGCAATCCCGTCAAAAAAATTCCAAATAAAAATGGCGGAAGGATTTTTGAAGCCAGCATGGGATAGACAAACATGGGTTCTGATGTTATAATTAGGGAGCGTGCGTACAGACCGGTGAACAATGTAAGCATATCAAAAATGAACCAAAATGCCACTGCAATTAGAATGCCATTTCTGGCAGTTTTTGAATTTTTAGCAGCGGAAGTTCTCTGATGAAATCCCGGGTCAATAAACGTCCATAGAGCAATAAAAAACCAAACTAAAATGTAAGTTATTCCCATGCCACCTTGTGGATTTAAATGTTTTGTAGGAATTGTTGAGAACATTTGGATCGGCGAACCCAATTCATGCCAAGCAAATAAAAGTAGAAACCCAAATCCAAAAAACATGAGCGCCATTTGAAGATAATCAGTGCGAACGACTGCGCCAAAACCGCCATACCAAATGTAAATCATGCTGATGGAAGCAGCTGAAATGAGTGCCCATTCAAATGGTATCCCAGAAAAATACTGCACCAAAATTCCTAGGCTCAGTATATAAGGTGCAGGACTTGCTAAAATCAGAATAAATACGGCACTAATAAGTCCTGCATTTCGTCCATAATGATGATGAAAATGATCCGGGATTGATAGGCGTTTTTCTGCATGAATTTTAGAGGATAAAAAAAGCGAGAATAATATGGCGAAAAAGTAATAAGGCAACCCAAAGATGAACCACGTTTGTACTCCATTCAAATACGTATTTTCACCAATTCCCAGGATTCCACCATACCACGTTGCAACCAAAGTTACTACAAAACCGGGCAAAGATAATCGCCTTCCGGCAAGAATGTATTCTTCGGGTGATTTGCGACTATTTTTACTCCGAAATACCCCCAATGTTATTAATGCAATAACATATGCCAAAATCACTACCCAGTCTAAAAGATGAAGTGTCCCTTTCATTCGGGGTGAGATCGGAAAACTAAAACCGGCTCAGATGATTTTACCTTAAAACTTTTACCTAGAGATTCGTTGCTGACTCCATGGGATTCATTCTGAATTGTTTTGTCGGATAATTCAAATGTTAGATTATAGGTTGAAATTGTTCCAGACCCAAATAGGGATACAATCTGTCCTTTAAAGGATGAAAAAGATTGAGCCCCTTTGTGACAGGTAATGGTAAAAAAATCAGTGACGATTGAGAGGTTAATTTTTGCGCTGAATGGTTGAATCAAATTGATATTCGCTAAACTATGATCCTCTCGTTTTCCCGTTGCTCCGACGATTGTTAATGCATCTATATGGTTAAGGTTGCACCAATCGAGAGCTTTATGCAGATCGGTTTTATCTTGATTCTGTACAGGAATCCACAATCCTTGGAAAGAGTCTGGGGTAAATTGTGTTGAATCTTGATCACCAATGATCACGTGTGGTTGATTCCCTGATCGTAAAATGATGTCTGCGCTACCATCGGTACAAATTAATGTACAAGCGTTATCAATAATACTTAACGGGATGGCGTGGGTTGGAAATGCACCATTCGCGAGAATGACAACCGGATGATTAAATGAATTTTTCATAGTCGTGTAGGGCTGGTAAGTTATGAGATTTCAGGAATGAAATCATAAAAAAGGATTTGCAGTATATTCAAGATATATTTTAAACTCGGAAACGAAATACACGAAATACGTTTCCAATGAATAGTCCCCAAGAACAGCAAGCAGAATATATCCTTGAACAAAGTTTTGAAGCTTTGACGCGAGATGGCGTACGTTCTTTTACCGTTGATTCTCTTTCTCGGAAATTGGGGATGAGTAAAAAAACAATTTATAAGTTTTTCCCAACAAAAGAAGATTTAGTGGATAAAAGCGTAGGGTTTTTTCTTGAATTAATTGAGAAGAAATTAAAACGACTTATTGCAACAGAACCAAATCCTGTCATCCAATTTGTAAAGGTAATGGAATTTATTATGGGACATGTATCCAATATATCCATTGAAAGGCTCGCTGATTTAAAAAGTCGGTTTCCACGTGTTTGGAAAAAAATGGAATCATTTCGATTGGCTCGAAGGGATGATTTTCATGAAATTTTATCGAAAGCCCAAAAACAAGGATTTGTAAGAGAAGATGTAGATATTCAGATCATATCGACATTATATATGAATATTATTAATTCAACATTTCAACCGGAATTTTTTCTTAAAAACAATTTGACACCATCTGACACCATTCACAATTTTTTGAAAATGGTAACCGGCGGACTTTTTACGGAAGATGGGATTAAATACACGAATGAATTATTTAATTGTGATAAAGAATAAAAAATGAATAGAAATCACCTTAAATATTCCGACCACCCTATTCGCAGATGGTTTATTATGCAAAGTATAGAACATTCTTGGCGGACAATTATATTATCATTAATTGCCACCATTATAATGGGATCGGGCATCCGATTTTTTACTATCGATGATGATATAATGAAAATTCTTCCCAAGAATATGGATTCCAGAATTGCTTGGGATGCTGTTCAGGAAGAATTTGGAAGTACCGATGTGATATTTATCGCATTTGGCAAGAAAGGAAAATCCATATTCAATCCAAAAGCTTTCGAAGCACTTTGGGATTTGATGGAGGGACTTGAAGCTTCAAATAGGGTGGAAGAAGTACTGTGTATTTCAAATTCCGTCCGAATGGATAATGTAGATGGATTTATGGAAGTGGGTGATCTTCAAATTGAGAGAAGTTTAACGGAAAATGATATTGAAAGTATTCAAAATTATCTGAGCAGGAATTCAACCATTAAAAAACGGTTTATTAGTGAAAATGAAGATTATTTTTTAATTCTAGCACAACCTTATAATAGCGAAGGTATGGATTCATTTAGAAATGAAGTTGTTAAAATTACGAATCCCATTTTGCAGGATTTTGAAATTCATTATGGTGGACAAGCCTACATTACAGGAACCATGCCAACATTGATTCGTGAAGATGTTGAAAGCCTAATGAAGGCAGGCATTTTAATTATGGTTTTTATTCTTCTATTAAATTTGCGAAGTGTTCCCGGTGTTGCCATGGTATTGATGGTAATAGGTTTATCCCTTTTGTCTATGATGGGTTTTATGGGTTGGATTTTTAAAATGACAGGATCAGAAAGATTTTTGTTTACCATGGCGAATACATCGATGCCTATTATTTTACTAACGATCGCTAATTCAGATGGTGTTCATGTTATTACGAAATTTTTTAAGGAATTAAGACAGAAAAAAGAAGTTAGGTCCTCTATCGCTTCAACAATGGATTCTTTATTGATCCCGATATTTCTCACTAGCATAACAACCATTGCAGCATTTTTGACGATGATTTCATCTCCTTTAGAACCTATGATTGGTTATGGTATTTCTATAGGATGTGGAATTTTGTGGGCGTGGTTTTTAAGCTCTTTGATGTTGCCGGCCGTTATAAGTCTTAAGCGCTGGAATGTGGATTCAAACGCAATCGCAAAACCAAGCGTATTTGAAAAAATCATTGATAAATTGGGAAAAATTGTATTGACTCACCCCAAATATGTTTTTTCTGTTGGAGCTTTTTTTGTTCTAATTGGTTTGATGGGATTATTGAAAGTGACTGTTGATGCGAATATCTCTAACTTTTTTAAACCCGGGACAGAAATTCGAAATAGTCTTGATTTTATGGATAACGAAATGAGCGGTACTGTGGATATTCGCGTTAGACTTGAAGGCGATATGAAGGAACCCGAGATCTTATCTCACATGATTCACGTTCAGGATTATATGAAAAGTCATCCAAAAATACTTACGAGTTACTCAATAGCAAATGTGGTGGAACAGATGCATCGGACGGTCATGGATGACAACCCGGAATATGAAACTATCCCGGATACACGCGATAAAGTGAATAATTTATTCACGTTGTATTCCATGTCCGGAGATATTGATGATTTCTCAGGTATGGTGGACTATGATTATGAAGTAGGATTAATTACTTCTATGAGTAAGGTAATGTCCACGGATGAAATTTTTTCCTTCGTCACAGAATTAAGTCAATTTATTGACCAAAAATTCGGTCCGAACATTGAAACGACAGTCACAGGGATGATTGTAGTTTTTCGAGATTTAGTCATTTTAGTGGTAAAATCATCACTTTTTAGTATCATTTTCTCTTTGTTAGTGATCGGCGTAATTGCAGGGTATTTTTTCAAGCGTGGATTGTGGGGACTATTAGCTGTAATTCCTTTAACATCTGCAGTTATAATCAATTTTGGATTTATGGGGTATTTTGGAGTTGAGTTATCACATATTACTGCAATTTTATCATCTATAATTATTGGTGTCGGAGTGGATTTTGCTATTCATTATATTGCGCAATTTCGTCGATTATCACGTACCATAGACGAGTCTAAATTAAGCCGTGAAGTGGTTGACGATGTGGGTTATCCCATCCTTTTGGATGCAGGATCAAATATGGGCTTTGGCGCATTATTATTTTCCGCATTTTTACCAATTCAATATATCGGTGGACTCATGGTATTTGCTATGGTATCCACATCGCTGGGAACGCTCACTGTTTTATCTGCGCTGGCAGAAATATTAAAGAATAAATTGATAGAAAAAGGACACTGACATGAAAAGAATAATAATATTTGCATTTGCATCAATATTGTTTGGACAAACCGGAATAGATATTGCAAAAATGTTAGAGGATAAACCGACTCCAAAAGATATGTCAAACAGAACAAAAATGGTGTTAACGAATTCTAAAGGGAAGTCACATACAAATGAAATGATTTCCAAATCCATGGACGGAAATAAAAAACAAATCATTTGGTTTGTAGAACCCAAAGATGATAGAGGAGTAGCGTTTTTAAAAATAGAGCATGAGGAGAAAGATGACGAAATGCGAATGTGGCTTCCTGCATTTAACAAAATCAGGCGAATTGCTTCATCGAAAAAAGGTGATTCTTTTATGGGGTCCGATATGAGTTTTGAAGATTTAACTAGCCGAGATATACATGAAAATTCATATCGTCGTCTCCCTGACGAAATAGTAAACGATGTAGATTGCTTTGTTTTGGAAATCATTCCCAAAAAAGAGGCAAAGTCCAGTTATACCAAACATATATCATGGATTGCTAAGGAAGGAATTTTTGGTGTTAAAGAAGAATCTTTCGACAAACGAGGTGAATTGGTCAAAGAAAAAGAATTCACATTTCAAAAATTGAAAGATTATTATATCATTGATAGAGTGTTTGTAAAAAATGTCCAAAAAAATCATTCTACGGAAGTAACATTTCTTGATATTAAAGTTGATTCTGAAATTCAAGATAAGCTTTTTCAGGAAAAGAATTTGAAACGATTACCTAGAGATTAATTTTGTTAGGAATAATTCTAAACCAAAAGAATAATGATAAAAACCATTTTTAGATTACCATTGTTTTTTTTGATATTATCGGTTAATTCACTATCCGGACAAATCAGTTATTCCGGAAAAATTACACCATCCACGATGATTCGATTATCGGATCAATCGGAAATTTCACTTCCATTCAGGTTGATTGAATACCAATTGAGATATTCCAGAGGTGGTATAGACCTGATTACAAATACAGCCTTGGAGGCCCGCTGGGTCAACTCTGAATTAACGCCGGACGTGCGTGAAGCTTATTTAATGTGGTTTCCAAGTTGGGGTGAAGTCAGATTCGGGAAACAGATTCATGCTTGGGGATCGGTGGATGGAAATAATCCGACTGATAACTTGAATCCGTATGATTATTATTTCATGTTCTTGCCCGGCACAGACCGTAAGATCGGTGTACTTTCAGCCAGCGTGAAATATTATTCAGATTGGTGGAATCTTGAAGCAGTAGTAATTCCCGAACATCATTCAAACCGCATGACGTTTGGTGAAAAAGATTTTCCGATCAAACCACCATTCGAACCTGAAGAGTACGTGGAAATTGGTCAGCAGCTGGAGTTTGGTGCAAGGTGGCAGATTAACCTTGATAATGCTGATATTTCCATCAGTACCCTGGAAGCTCGGGATCGATCTTTTTCATTGTTTGGTATGACAGAATTAGATTGGGAAATAATACCGGTGTACGACCCACATTTTGGTTACCGAAAAACGCGGATGCTGGGGCTTGACGGAGTCACCTTTTTTCGTGGTATCACCTTTCGCGGCGAAACGGCGTTTTTCAAAACATGGAATGATTTAAATGCGAATTATACTCATGTAATGGATGCGGAGGCGGAATACATCCAGTATGTGGTGCAGGTCGAATTTACACTTCCATCTGACATTTCTGTCTCAACCCAGTTTATCGGGAATGAAGTATTTTGGGCGAATGGGACCACAATTAATCTAACAACTAATATTCCATTGGAATTGGATGAAGACAATTTCTCGCCTGGGATGGGAACACCCTTTGCCATGTTAGCGGACCAAGGGCTAATGTTTGCACTTTCACGATCATTCATGGATGATGATCTTGAGTTGAGTGGGAGCACCTTTTACAATCTTGAAATGAACAGTTATTTTTTGGGTGGAATAATTGAATATTCACTTGTTAAGACCTGGAAGGTTCAATTTGGTCTTACCCAATTTTTCGGAAATGAAGACGAACTTGAGGATAGTTTCAACGACCTGGAAGATTTTTCACATGTCCAAGTGTCATTGGAGTATAACTTTTAGCTTATATTATCTACTTCTGATAAATTTATTTTAGTTAATAGGCGATGCGGACGGCTACTCTTTATAACCGATGGCGTCGAATGGGTTTACCAAAGTTGTGGTAATATTTTTTAGGTGAGCGCCGATTCGCTTTAAGTAACGTGCGTAAAGTGTAATTGCGGCAGTCCTAGAATGCCTGCCAAATTCCAGTTCACCTCTCAACACACCATTTACGATATTATCTGATTTACCTGCCATTTGTTCACGATAGCCATCCTTGAGCGATACAGCAATATCTGCATCCTGTGTAGTTAATGCCTGCAATGTTTTTTGAAATCGTTTCTGTACTTCATTCTCAATCATTTTGAGATCATCCGAAACTTCTTCGGCGACAATTGAGGATGAATGATTGATGGCAAGGTCTAGAATATTTTTACAATAATCGCCGATCCGCTCAATATCCACCACCATGTTGATTAAAATTAATCCATCAGCCATATCGGTTGTGTTTTGATCTACAGCATAGTGAGTTAGCACTTTCCGCCGGACTTCTCTCTGGAATTCATTGATTTCCTGGTCGCGCTTTTTAAGCGCTTTCAGTGTATCTATGTTTTCGCCGCTACGAAGATATTGTACCGCCTGCTGGAAAATTTCATGCGAAAGTCCCAGCATTTCGAAAGACTGGTTCCATGCTTGAGAAAGCAGATCTTCTTTTTTCCATAAGTTGATGACGTCTCTGAATATTGTCATGATTTACCTCACTAAGAAAATTAACCCCAAGGGGATGATGAAAAACACTACCAAAATGTAAATGATTGGAATAATTCTGTTTTGAATAGCCAATTCCGCAAACCACTGCGAAAGCCTTAAGGGAATATCCCGAATTTTTTTAACGGGCCAAATAATTAGAATTCCGTAAATATTAAACACAAGATGCCCAAAAGCAACGGCTAAGGGCGCAAGTGTCCCTGAAACTAAGCTAGCCAAAAGCGCAGTGACGGTTGTTCCGATATTTGCTCCAAGTGTATAGGGGAAAATCTGTCTAAGATGAAGTACACCCGCACCTGCCAGCGGAATGATTAGAGAAGTGGTAATGGAACTGCTTTGTACCATAATTGTGATGAATACTCCAAAAAACATCGCCCGCGCTGCTGTCTTAAAAATATGTGTGTCAAAGAAAGCTTCCAATCGTTCCATAATCAGACTTCGAATTAATTTTGTCAGATATTTGAGGGAAAAGAATAGAATGCCAAATGCCACAATCAGCAACAGCCAGTTGTAATCCATAATATTCTGCAGTTTAAAAAAGTCCTCAATGGCACTCACTGTAGGTTTTGTGACCATTTTTACAGGACTTTTAAAAGTGAGAGTCCCAGAACCTACCACCATTTCTGCCAACCAATTTGCGCTTTTGCTGATAAAACCAAACTTAAGTTGAAGCGGAAACAGAATTATTACTGCAATTACATTGAAAAAATCATGGATAATAGAGGCGGCGAAAGCGCGGCGGAATTCATTTTTGTTTACAATATGTCCTAGAGCAACAATAGTGTTCGTAATGCTAGTTCCGATGTTTGCTCCCATAATATATGGAATCGCCGCAGCAACGGCGATTTTCGGATCTTGCCCGAAGGTACCTGCGGCAACCATGCCAACAACGAGGGATGTGGTTGTAGATGAACTTTGAACCAAGCTAGTAACAAGGATTCCGATGAATAAACCAATGAGCGGTCCTGCCTCACTCTGGATCAATTCTTTGGCAAAGCCTCCTCCAAGGCCCTTAAAGGCTGAGCCAATCATACCAATTGAAACTAAAAAGCAATAGAGAATAGCAAAGATTGTAAGTGTTTTAGCCCAGTCAATCCAGCGCGAAGTTGTTTTCAGCTCTCGAATTTTATCCATAAAAGAATGAATTTAGACTGAGAGATTAAAGAGAAATATCAGTAAAAAGTGCGTAAATAAATTTTAAAGGTATTAATTCCGAAGTGGCTTCCCCTTTTTTAACATAAATCGAATACGATTTTGGGTCAGTTTTTCCCCGGCTAAAGAAACAAATGCTTCCCGCTCTATATCCAATAGATATTGTTCATCAACTGCTTTTGTCAGTCCGCCCTTATCGCCACCGGTAAGGACATACGCTAATTTTTTAGCAATGAATTCATCATGATCGGATATTTTCCCCTGCGCTTTAAATCCTTTTAGTGCTATAGCCATGGCGGTTCGTCCACCGGTTCCCGGTAATTTCAAATCATCCCTGTATTGCGGTGGTTCATATCCTTTTGCCAGTTCGAGAGCTTTTTGTTTGGCTTTCCAAATGCGGTGATCGTTATTGAGAACAATCGTGTCTGTCTTCAATAAATAGCCGATATATTTTGCTTCATCCGCACTTGTTGCCACCTTAGCAAACCCAATGGTTTCAAATGCCTTTTGGGCGATTTGAAAAGTATTTATTCGGCTTTTTCCGCCGTTTTCCATCATATTTAAAAGCAGTCGCAGGTTTCCACCAGCACCAGGTATTAACCCTACGCCAACTTCGACGAGACCTACATACAATTCAGCTGCAGCCACTCGATGTGCGGCAGGTCCAATGAGTTCAAAACCGCCACCTAAGGCCAAGTTAAAGGGCGCTGCCACAACCGGTGCCTTGGAAAAACGAATACGTTGAGTTAAGTCTTGAAGATCTTTTACAACACCTTCTAATGTATCCCACTCTTTTGCTTCACATACTTCAAGAATACTGGCCAGATTTGCCCCCGCACAAAAATTCTGATTGGTATGTCCAATAACCATAGCCTTGAATTTACCTGCTTCTAGAAGATCCATTCCTTCATTGATAGTCATAGCAAGCGAACCGTCAATTGGATTTAGAGTTGGTTGTAGAATAGAATGGAATTCTACATTTAATACTCCCTCGCCCAGATCAATCAGGCTAGCACTCCAGTTTTGTTTTATCAAGTTTCCGCCGGATTTTCGCAGATTAAGATTGATTTCCTTTTCAGCAGTAGGTATTGGAATTGCTTTTCCTGATAAAACATCCCAGTACGTTTTAACACCATCTTTCGTTTCGTAAAAACAGGTTCTTCCGCTAGCCAACATATCCAAGATCCATTTTGGAACGTCTCTTTTTTCTGCCTGCATTTTGTCAACGGAATCCTGAACACCGATGGCATCCCAACCCTCAAAGGGACCTAGTTCCCAGCCAAAACCCCACTTTATGGCATTGTCAATATTGACAATATCATCACTGATTTCCGGGATGCGATTGGCGCTATAAATCAAACCTCTTGCCAATGTTTCCCAGAAAAACTTTCCGGCTTTATCTTCACTAAAAGCTAGTGCTTTAATTTTTCCGCCTGTAACAGTGTGGTCTTTCGCCAATCGAAAGCCATCAAATCGGACTCTTTTTTGTGGGCTATATTCACCTGTTTTAAGGTCAATTGATAAAATTCCTTCGTCAGTTTTTTTGTAAAAACCAGCTTTTGTTTTTTGACCCAATCGGCCATCGTCTACAAGGGTTTGAAGAATTTCAGGGATTTTAAAAATCTCTCTTTCATTGTCATCCACTACTTTTTCGTACGTTGTATTTGTTACATGCGCCATTGTGTCCAAGCCAACTACGTCAGCTGTTCGGAATGTGGCACTTTTGGGGCGGCCGACAATAGTACCGGTTAGTTTATCCACCTCTTCAACTGTCAAGCCTTGTTGTAAGGCAGTATGAATAGTTACACCCATGTTGAAAACACCGATTCTATTCCCAATGAAATTCGGTGTATCTTTTGCATGGACGATCCCTTTGCCCATTACATCTTCACCGAATTCTGCCATTGAATTATAGACATTTTCTGATGTGAATTCACTTCTCACTAATTCTAATAAATGCATATATCGGGGTGGATTGAAAAAATGAGTTATCATGAAACGGGATTTGACATCATTAGGAAAAACAGTGATTAATTCTAGCAGTGGAATTCCGGAAGTATTGGAGGTAACAATCGCCGTAGACTTTAATTGAGGTGTAATATTTTTGTAAACCGAATGCTTGATGTCCAGACGTTCAGAAACGGCCTCCAAAACCCAATCTACTTCATTAATTTTCTCTATATGATTATCGTAATTGCAGGGCGTAATTAATTCTACATTCTTTGGTTTAAAAAGCGGTGCCGGTTTCAGTTTAGTTAATGTTTCAATTCCTTTTTCGGACAAATTCTGGTTGATATCAAAAAGGAAAGATGGAATTCCGGCATTTGCCAAATGTCCGGCAATTTGCGACCCCATAACACCTGCACCCAGAACAGCTACTTTTTCTATATGATGACTCATAATTTCCTCAATTCTTTTTAGGATTTATATTTTTCATACTAAACAAATTGTGTTACATAATGATACATGACCCAAAAATGGCTGAAGCTCCCTGCTAAAACCATCACGTGCCAAATTTCATGATATCCGAACCCTTTGCGTGGCGACTGGTGTCGATCAAAAGTATAAAATAGGACTCCAACGGAATAGAAAATTCCACCCAGAAATAACCATATTAAAGCACCAACTTGAAGGCGTGTAAAAAGAGGCCAAATCGCTATAATCGCTAACCACCCCATAAAGACATAATAAACGGTAGAAAACCATTCCGGAAATTTGAATTGAAATAATTTCCAAAAGATTCCAAATGTGGCTAATCCCCAAATAATACCAAACAAACTCCATCCCCAAGGTCCTCGTAAGGGAATAAGACAAATGGGTGTGTAAGTGGCAGCGATTAAAACATAAATCATCATGTGATCCAATCGCTTTAGGATGGATTCAGCCCGTCCGGATACGGGAATCCAATGATATAGGGTACTTGCCGTGTAGACTAAAAATAATCCGGCACCAAACACTGAAAAAGAAACTAATTTCCATGGATCTATCGGATTAACAGCTTTTAAAATCAACAATATCAAAGCGACAACCGACAGGATTGCACCAATGAAATGAGTTAACCCGCTCATAGGATCTTTTAAATATTTGATCATGCTTTTATTATCGTTTAATGATTGTTGCAATACCTTGGCCACTGCCGATGCACATAGTCGCAAGACCGACATGAGTATCATTTTGTTCCATGACATTGATTAGTGTAGTAATTATGCGAGCACCTGAACAACCCAAAGGATGTCCCAAAGCAATGGCTCCTCCATTAAGGTTAATTTTATTAATGTCCCATCCGCCTTCACGGATCACATAAAGAGATTGGGCTGCAAATGCTTCATTTAATTCGATGGTTTCAATATCGTCCATAGTCATACCGACATTGCTCAAAACCTTTTCTGTAGCCGGAAGGGGACCGGCGCCCATGCGCGTCCAATCTACTCCTGCAATGGCTCTAGCTACAATTTCCGCCCTAGGAGTAAGCCCTGCTTTTTCCGCAAAGGATTCACTTGTGATGAGCACTGCCGATGCGCCAATAGAAATAGGACTGCTTGTAGCAGCGGTGACGGTTCCATTTTCCATAAATGCCGGGTTTAAGCTTTTAATTTTTTCTACATCCGGTTCGCGCGGACCCTCGTCTTTTTCAACTGTGGTTTCTCCGTAAACGTCAATCGGAATTAATTCATTATCAAAATTTCCTTCAGCATAAGCCTTTAACGTCTTATCGTGTGAAGCGATGGCAAAAGCATCCTGATCCTCACGGGAAATATTTCCATCTTTTGCAAGATTTTCTGCAGTTTCTCCCATTCCAATGTAAAATTCTTGTTCTGCGAGTTCAGGATGGAAATCTGGGGCAAAACCGCCCATAGGGACCGAAAACATATCTTCTACACCAGCGGCCATTCCGACATCAATATCACCGCATTCAATAGCTGTACTAAGTTGGTGAATTGCATCCATGGCTGAACCGCAAAATCGGTTTACCACCTTTCCTCCGGCTTCTTTTGGGATTCCAGCCAATATGGCTACTGACCTTCCGATAATCATTCCTTGTGGTCCTTCAGGGAAGGCACAACCTACCACAACATCTTCAACATCTTCCGGATTCACTTTTTTATTTCGCGCCATTAAGCCTTTGATGACTTGTGCGGTTAGGTCATCGGGGCGTATGCCAACTAATTGACCATTTTTGATTCCAATAGGCGATCTTACTGCGTCGATAATGACTGACTTTTTCATGATTTACTCCTAAAATGGGTATTGATTAGATTGATAAATTCGTTTTGCTACTTCACGTTTCAAGTTGATAATATCTGTTGGCAATAACATCCGCCCTTGGAAATGACGTAATCGATCAATGACTTCAGGAGTTGTATGTCCTCCGTAGATTCCATTTAATGCTGTAAGCGACATATTCAACAAGCGTAATACCATTTCTGCGGTAAAAATTTTTGCAATACTACATACGGTTCTATCATGATTTTCATTTTCCATAATTTTTTGCGCTCTTACAACAGTAGCCTCGGCCGTATATAAATCCATAAAAATATCTGCAAAAATTTCTGTTATTTGCTGCTCATGTTTCAGATCTTGACCAAACTTGTTCAAAGCTTCGTTGAAAATATAGAGTGCAAGGCGTTTTCCGGTTTCAATCGTATCGCACTCCGGCGAAAGAGGCCCGCTATTCATTTCGAGTTTCTCGTTTGTCAAAAAGCTATCGATTGAGGTGATTGCTTCTCGGATGGGCAATTCTTCCATTAGTGCTTTTTTCATCATAAACCCGGTGATTATCTGACGATTAATTTCATTGGTCCCTTCCCATATTTGATTAATACGATCATCTCGATATGCAGATGCCATTGGATATTCTTCTAAAAATCCATATCCTCCAAATACCTGTAATCCTTCATTCACAGCAAAGTGGCTGGTTTCGCTACCATACACTTTAGCCATAGATGTTTCAATGGCATATTGTTCCATAGCTTCTCCAAAATGGATATAATAATCCGGGTCTGATTTATCCAAAGAATCAATTTCATTTTGAAGGAGTCCAATGGTGCGGTATAGCATACTATCAGCGGCGAAAGTTCGCACCGTCATATCGGCGATCTTTTTAATAATTGCATCAAATTGGGAAATAGGTTTCCCAAAAGCGCGTCGGTCTCGGGCATACTGAGCGGTAACCTCAATTGCCATTTTGGCACCTCCAACTCCTGCGGATCCCAGCTTAAACCTGCCTATATTTAGCACATTAAAAGCAATTGTTGCACCTTTTCCAACTTTATATAACAGATTATTTACCGGGATTTTTGCGTTTTGAAAAATGAGAGATGTTGTTGAAGAACCTTTCATTCCCATTTTTTTCTCTTCTGCGCCTATGGTGAATCCTTCGGTTTCTCGTTCAACAATAAACGCCGTGAATTTGTCTCCATCAACTTGGGCGAATACAATAAATAAGTCTGCCCACCCACCGTTAGAAATGAATATCTTTTCACCGTTTAGTACATAATATTCTCCATCATCGGTAAGGACGGCAGATGTTTTTCCGGCCAATGCATCCGAACCTGCCGACGACTCCGTTAAACCATAAGCACAAATAATTTCTCCAGATCCAACTTTGGGTAGGAACTTTGCTTTTTGTTCCGGCGTGCCGAACCAGACGATTGGCAATGAACCTATTCCTGTTTGAACAGCCCAAGTAGTGGCGAAAGATGGACTGGAAACTAATGCTTCGGCAACAATCGCTGTTGTGACCTTATCAAGTTCTATACCACCGTATTTCTCCGGTATATCAATCCCAAGTAGTCCAAGTTCACCCATTTCCTTTATCAATGAGAGGGATAAATTTTTATCGAATTTTTCAATTTCTTCTTTTTGGACTCGGATGCGATCTCTATCAAATTCTTTAACCATTTCATAAATTTCACGATGTTCATCGCTAAAATTTTCTCTGGAAAAAACCGTTGCATTGGTAATGGGCTCAACTAGGAAAGTGCCGCCCGTTTTGTATGATGTTTTTGAATTTTCCATGTGAGTATCTCCTAATGTTTTTTCAGAATCCCGGAAAGAATAAAATCTGTGATTGTGTGTATGTATTCTTTTGCACTAACACCATGAACTTCAAACAGGGTGAACCAGTTGATGGATTCAATATTTACCATGATTGACAGGGCGGTCATGCGCACATCTAGGTTTTTGAATTCCCCAGATTGGACTCCGCGATTGATAGTATCTTCGATTAATTCCAAAAAATTGGTATAGACTTTTTGCAATTTTTCCCGGAAATCATTTTCCTTCTGCGCCATGGACCAAAATTCTGTTAGCGCTTTAAAGGGTTGTGGATCTGATTCATATTGATCAATAAAATATTGAAACAGGTCTTTAAGCTGTTGAGAGGGGGGAGCGTCTTCTTCGACGATATAGTTTAGAGTAACGCTATATCTGTGAACCCAGAAATCAACCAAATCCAAGTACATTTCCTTTTTGGATTTATAATACCAGTAGAGTGTACCTTTACTCAATTTAGATAATTTGACCACGTCATCCATTCGGGATTTTTCATAGCCATTGGATACAAGCACAGTCAATGCTGCGCCTAAAATTTGTTCCTTGCGTTGAGTTTGTAATGAAATATTCATATACTAAACCGACCGGTCAGTCAATATTAAGAACTGATAGCGTATTATCCTAAGCAAAATGTAAAAAGTGTTTGCAACTTGTAAAATTAATTCATAATATTCTATTGCGAATGAATCTCAATTGCATTATTAATGATTGATTAATATTAAACTTATCAGAAATAAGGAATATGAAGCAAAAAGACATAAATACATGGGTACATTTATTATCAAAAGCAAAAACGGATCAGTTGTCAAATGCAGTAAATGCTCTCGGATACATATAGAGTTCGGGAATACAATCATTGAATTGGAAACTTGTCAGTTTTGGAAATTTATAAAATATATCGAACGATTGAGACCAAAAAAGATATTTCATGAGTATATTATTATTCCACTGATCGGTAAAAGTGTTTATACAAAAATATCACATAATGAATTTATTGAACTTAAAAATTTGCTTATTAAAGCAAAAAGTATGGTGCAGAAGGAATATCTATTAAGCCAGGGAGAGATAACAAAATGTTCTACAGGAATGCCCTACAATTTGAATTCAATAATTGATAGAACATTGCCAAATTAATAAATAAACAATGACTTACTCAAAACAAGTACAATATGCCTTACAAATGTTGATCCATTTGGATCAATCGGAAGAGGATTATTTAACTGTAAATGATATAGCACTAAAAAGCGGAATGCCGAGTAGCTTTTTAGCAACAATAGCGAATGAATTGGCAAAAAGAAGGCTATTGCTTACACAAAGGGGCCGGAATGGTGGAATAAAACTTGCTAGACCGGCAAATCAAATTACAGTGAAAGATGTTGTAACCAGCGTGGGCAGTTATAGTGAAAAATATCACGAATGTTTGATTGGGAAAAAAAATTGTACTGATATAATACCTTGCTCTGTTTGTAGAGGTTTCCGAACTAGTTTTGCAAATGAGTTTTATAAAAGAAGTATAAGACAACTATTAAATGAGGAAATACTCAAT
This sequence comes from Candidatus Neomarinimicrobiota bacterium, assembly GCA_018651745.1. NCBI lineage: Bacteria > Pseudomonadati > Fidelibacterota > Fidelibacterota bacterium. The sequence goes on from JABIDL010000009.1 coordinate 55,596, forward strand.
CATGATAAATCGTAAGCCTTTCGTAGGAATTTCGGCATTCTTAATTGTATTTCTTACCATGCCCATTGGTCATGCAGTTATGATTTTAATGGAAAATATTTTTGGAGAAAATCATCAATATAATGCTGCTATATTACTTGGATTGTTAGGATCCGTTATCTTATTTATTGGCGCGAAAAATGAGAAGGAAAATACAGGAACCTGGCTTGGGCTTTTTGCCGGTCTTTTTATTTGGACCGGCTGGGTGGAGTTTTCGTTTGTATTTTATGCTAATCACCTTGGAGTGCAGCCTATAATTGAAAATGGTGAAATTGTTACCAAACCGGAATATTTAATCTTACCTTCATCGATCGGTGTTTTGTTAGCCTCGCTATTGTATTTCTTTTTTAACAAAGAAACACGCTGCCATTTTTTCAGGTGGTTTCATCGAAATTTTACTATGAACATTGGAAAAGCGACTCCTAATAAATCAAGAAATTTTGCCACAATTACCGCCATGGAAACCATATATGTTACCTGGTTTTTTTATATTGTATTATTGTTGATTTATGATAATTCGATTTTTGGTGATAGGCATTGGGTAACGTTTTCTGTTTTTTATGGCTCGATAATTTGGTCAATGTACCTGATAATTCGATTATTAAAATTTCAAAAGATTGCCCCGGCAATACGCTATGCCATACCAACAGTTATAATATTTTGGAATGCTATCGAAATTTTAGGTCGTTGGAATTTCTTCAAAGAAATTTGGATTCATCCAGGAGAATATGCACTTGAAATGGGGCTCATATTTTCAGCATTTATAGTAGTAACAATCCTTACGGTTATGACACCTGAAGGTAGAAAACCAATTAAGGTATAAAAAGGAATTGCAGATAATAAACTCTTATTATTAAATTTCGACCGGTGAGTCGAAATTAAAAATAGAGAGTTTATATGGTAACAAAGCGACAAGAAAAAGAACGGGAATTTCGAAAAAAACAAATATTAGACGGCGCCTTAACTGTCTTCCACGAAAATGGACTTAATGGAACAACTATGGATGAAATTGCCCGTGTTTCGGATTTTGGAAAAGCGACACTATATTATTATTTCCGTTCAAAAGAAGAAGTATTCTCCAGCATCCTAGATAGAGGGTGGACAGCATTATGGAAAAGCTTGGAAGACGATTTTCTTTCTGACAAAAATCCTCGGGAATCTTTTATCAAAATTCTTACCATACTTGCACAGAAAACACAAAATAATAGAAATGAATACGAATTTTTATTCAATGCACCAAAAACAATCATGAGCCTTGAGGAAAAAAAACCAATATGGAAATCTTACCAGCAAAGGCTTTATACTTCGCTAAAAGAGTTACTAGAAAAGGGAATAGCGTTAGGTCAATTTCCGCAATTGGATTCCGACCTCATGTTTAAAGCTATTGGTGGTCTATTTGTAGGACTCATTTTTATGGGTGAACAAAATAAAAATATCACCAGTGATGATATTGAAACATTATTGAACCAATTAATTGCAGACCCAAATCAATCATGATTTTTCGACGCTTTATTTTATTAACACTTATTATAATATCTTCTATTTATGCTGCAAAAATTTCTGGAACAATTATAGATAAAGGGACAAATAAAGTAATCCCAAATGTGAATATTTCTGTTCTCGGCACTTCCTTAGGTGCGGTTTCTGATCCATATGGGAAGTTTCATCTAAATCTTGATAATAAATTATATGCGCTTGAATTTTCTATGATTGGCTTCAAGCCTATCATTAAAGAATTCGATTTAAAAATTGATATTTCTGATATCCTTATTGATATGGAATCAACCATTCTTGAATTCGATGAAATAAATGTACAGGGTGTTTTTTCTACACGGCTTGGGTACGAATCGGTTGATATCATTTCTAAAAATGAAATTATTGAATCTCAAAAAAATTCCATTTCAGATATTTTACGGACTTTGCCAGGCGTGGATGTTCAATTCGCTCATTCTAATGGTCGAAACGTAAATGTATCTATCCGGGGGTCGTCCGATTACAAGCCAGGAGGTTATAATAACCGCGTACTAGTACTGCTTGACGGATTTCCCATCCAAATCCCCAATAGTGGGGCACCTGACTGGAATTCGCTTCCATTAGAGAGCGTTCGGCGTATAGAAATTGACAATAGTCCGGCTTCAGCGCAATACGGGCATAATTCTATGGGCGGTGTTATCAATTTGATTACCGATCATAAATCATTAAATAATATCTTAAGATTTTCTGGTGGAGCTTTTAATACGGGACAAATCGGTTTAACTCATGGTAATCAAAAAGGAAACTGGAACTATGGATTTAATATCATGGCGCGTTCATCTGAAGGCCATCGTTTTAACGCTGATGATAAAATTACCAGAGTCAGAACTTTTGCACGATACGGAAATCAAAAAGGTCGATCTTACAGGTTAAGTCATATTTATTCTTATTCCGATGTAGGGCACCCAGGTTTTTCAAGCATACCTTCCTATCGTAAATCAAAACGTATATCTCAATATGTTCAGGGTCATGGGTTTTATCCCATTAAGAACGGTGTGTCCATGTCACACTCCGTATATATTAACAAATTTGACACCCATTATTATGATCGTGATGATGCTACAGAAAAAGAAGGTAACAGGGAATATGATGATTTGAGCATCGGACTGAGGTCAGAAATGTTGATCACCAAATGGGCACGATGGATCTTCATGACCGGTACCGATGTGGATTGGAGTAGATCGAAAGTATCAGTATTTAACCCAATTTATGATTCACCTATTCAATTATCTTTAGGAGGATTTATTCAAACAAAATACTCGATCGGTAATGGTTGGAGTTTAGGCTCAGGGCTTCGGTATGATTATCGCAGGTCTGATCCGGGTGGCAATTATCAAAAAAGAATTTATAAACACTGGTCACCCAAAATAAATCTAATGTACACGATGAAGGAAAAACGTGCATTTACAATAGCGTATAGCGAAGGGTTCCGGGCACCATCTTTATCAGAATTGTATTTGAATCATACCAGTTCATATGGTCTTACACTGCAGGGGAATCCATCCGTTTTGCCCGAGAAGGTGCAGGCTTTTGAGGTTATGTATGAGCACCCACACAGCAAATCTTGGTATTGGAGTGTTTCAGTGTTTCGCAATCGGTATGAGAATATGATTGATTTTGTGTACAATGTACCAGTGAGAGCAGTTAATAGGAAAGGCGTTACCGGGTTCGGAGGAGAATATCAATTTAAATGGTCTTTATTTGGTGCTTTGGATATCAATGGAAATTACTCGTATTTGAATATGTCGGATCGAAGTGGTGATCCTATTTTATATCGCTCGGAACATCGTGGGCAGATACATATTAGTTACTCTTTTAAAAAACTTAAATTTCGGTTAGGCTCCAAAGCTTGGTCAAAACAATTATATGAGGATTTTTTAAGCCATGATTATGAATCAGTGGATGGTAAAATTGTTTTTCCAATTCGCGAGTTGCCCGCTACAATAATCCCGGAAATTATTTTTTCAGGAGCGGTTGGTTCTTTTCAAGGATCTATTCGAATTTCAAATCTTTCGGATACCAAATATGAACTTATTCAAGATTTCCCAATGCCGGGACGTACCTGGTATTTCACCTTAACCAAAAAGATAAAGGAACAATAATGAAACTCATAACTAACTTAACTGCATTTTCTTTAGCCTCAGTTTTATTTTTTTCAATAGCATGCGATGAAAATGTAACCGATCCTGATCCCGAAAGTGCAACCATATCCGGCACCGTTACTTTTTCCGGCATTTGGCCAGATACTGGGGATGTCAGCATTTCCCTTCAAACCAATTGGCCGCCAACCGGTGCGCCATATGCTTACACTGCAATAACATCTGCAGAGCTCAGTTCAAATCAATATAGTTATTTATTTGAAGAAGTTGCGTTTGGAACGTATAAGTCCATTGCGGTATCCTGGCTGGACCCTACTGATACTAGCCCAATGACAAATCAACATATACTCGGAGCGTATGGCGCTACTACTCAAGCTTATTTTATGGATGCTGACTCACTTGTGCTATCAGTGGATAATGCAGAACTCTCAGAACTTGATTTTAATTCTAATTTAGATTTGGCAACAAGCACACAGTAATTGTTTGATTAAATGTCTTTGAAAGAAGGCCGGAAAATCGGTTTTCCTTCAGGATTTTAATTCAATTTCGTTGGAAATAATCACTATAATGCTGTAAATTACAATACAGGATATATACATCTTAAAGTCTTTATTATGCCTAAAGTTAAAGGATCAATCGTTATTAATTTTGATAAATGCAAAGGTTGCGAACTTTGCATAGTCGAATGCCCACAAGAATGCATGGGACTTTCCAAAAAATTGAATCCAAGTGGATATCACTATGCCATCCTCTTAGAAGATACTTGCACCGGATGTACAAACTGTGCTTTGATCTGTCCTGAAGCTATCATTGCGGTTTATCGAGAAAGTAAATCCAAGAAACAATTATCAGCTATTGATACAATCGCTGTGAATGAACATATCCCACTATGAAAACAAATAAAAAAATGCTAATGAAAGGGAATGAAGCATTGGCGGAAGCTGCAATCATTGCTGGTTGTAAGGGCTACTTTGGTTATCCGATTACACCCCAATCGGAGATTTTAGAATATATGTCATTGCATTTGAATAATCGTGGAGGTGTATTTATTCAGGCTGAAAGTGAGGTGGCCTCTATCAATATGGTATACGGCGCTGCTGGCACTGGTGAACGTGTGATGACTAGCACCAGTAGTCCGGGATACAGTCTCATGCAAGAAGGTGTTTCCTACATTGCCTGCGCTGAATTGCCTTGCCTATTGGTAAATGTAGTTCGGGGAGGTCCGGGATTAGGAACAATCCAACCAGCTCAGGGAGATTATTTCCAAGCAGTAAAGGGCGGGGGGCATGGAGACTACCGCCTTTTGGTATATGCTCCGAATAGTGTGCAGGAAATGGCTGATTTTGTTTTCAAGGGATTTGATGCAGCTGACCGTTATCGCAACCCTGTATTAATCTTAGCCGATGGTGCGTTGGGGCAAATGATGGAACCAGTGATTTTTCCGGATTATGATCCTAAAAAAAATAGAATTGACCACTCAGATTGGGCAACACGAGGAAAGCAAATGGATGAGGATCGTCACATTATTACGACCCTTCATCTTGAACCACAGAAAATGGAAAAAATTAACAACAATCTTCAGGAAAAATATCGGGATATAACTGCCAATGAGGTGATGTTTGAGTCTATCCAGATTGATGATGCTGATTTTTTGCTGGTGGCTTTTGGTTTGACCGCACGTGTGGCTCACAAAGCGGTGGAACTTGTAAGGGAAGAAGGGATAAAGGTGGGCTTATTACGACCTCAGACATTATTTCCTTTCCCTAGCCTGGCTTTAGCTGAAATTGCGGAAAATGTGCAAGCAATTATGACCGTCGAAATGAATGCGGGTCAAATGGTAGAAGATGTCCGTTTAGCTGTAAACGGGAAAGTCCCGGTATATTTTTATGGCCGAATGGGCGGAGTAATTCCTCAACCTGATGAAATAGCAAACCGGGTAAAACAGGTGTATCATTCTAAACTGAAACAAACTATCTCATGACTGTCACGCAAGAAGGGATTCAGTGCGCATATCTTGACGATCTAGACTTAGTCTGGAACCGCCCTAGCACTCTAACAGATACCACAATGCATTATTGCCCCGGGTGTGGGCATTCTGTGGTCCACAGATTGCTCATGGAAACGATTCAGGAATTGGATATTCAAGGAAAAACTATTGGCGTGGCACCGGTTGGCTGTTCAGTATTTGCTTACAATTACATGGATATTGATATGCAGGAGGCCGCCCACGGTCGAGCTACTGCAGTTGCTACAGGAATCAAACGCATGTTACCAGATAATATTGTTTTCTCATATCAGGGTGATGGAGACCTTGCCGCAATAGGAACCGCTGAAACTATTCATACTGTTAATCGTGGCGAGAATATTTTAATGGTATTTATTAATAATGGAATCTATGGTATGACCGGCGGACAAATGGCACCAACAACATTAGAAGGTTCCATCACTTCCACCACACCGGAAGGAAGAGATTTTGATCAACATGGTCATCCTTTGAATATTACGGATTTAATTGTCAGACTTCCCGGTGCTGCGTTTGTAACACGTCAAGCGGTGGACACTGCAAAATCGGTGCGAAAATCAAAGCGGGCTATTTTGAATTCGATCAAATACCAATTGGAAGGTGGCAACGGTGTATGTTTTATTGAAATTATATCCAATTGCCCTTCGGGTTGGAAAATGACACCTGTGGAATCCAATCAGTGGCTGAATGACCATATTTTTAATCACTATCCTCTGGGAGATTTAAAACCTTTTCCCAAAAAAGAATCAAAATGAAAACTGAAATAGTAATTGCCGGATTTGGAGGACAAGGTGTTCTTTCTCTTGGAATGACTCTTGCATATGCTGGAATGATTGAAGGGAAAGAAGTATCATGGATGCCAAGTTACGGACCTGAAATGCGTGGAGGTACAGCCAATTGTACCATTATTATTTCAGATCAGAACATTAGTTCGCCAATAATCAACGTTTTTGATTTGGCAGTAGTACTAAATCAGCCATCACTTGAAAAATTTGAAGACAGGGTAAAAACGAATGGCCACCTACTTTATGAATCTAATCAAATTTTAAAAACACCTACTCGACAGGATATATCTACCTTCAGCGTTTCTGCAACCCAAGAAGCAGCTAAACTAAACAATAAAAAAGGTATGAACATGATTATGCTTGGGTCAGTTTTAAAAATCTTACCGGTGGTTTCAAGTCAATCGGTAATTAAAGCATTGAAAAAGGTTTTGCCTCCTAGGCATCATCATTTGATACCATTAAATCAAAAAACGCTACAACGCGGACAGGAATTAATTAAAGATAAAATATCTGCACTACCATGGACCCATTAATTATCAAAAACAATACAACGATAGAAGAAATTCTTGAATACGCTATGAATGAAGATGAGCATGCTGCCGGTTTTTATCTTAAAGCATCAAAAAAGGCTTTTGACCCTGATGTAAAATCATTTTTAATTGCACTCGCTACAATGGAAGAAATGCATTATCATGAATTAAAAAATAAACTGGAAGAAGTCCGCGCTAGTCGGTTTTCTGTCCAAGGTATTTTAGATTCTTTTGAAAGTGGTCATTAGGAGTACGTTTTCTTTATATTCGCGATTAATCCCGGGTCAACTTCCACAGAAGTAGGTTATTTCGAAAATAATAATTCAATATGGATTCATAAGTTTGACCACACCTCAGAAGATTTATCTGAAAATATTATTGATCAACTAACATTTCGAAATGATTGTATTAAACCCTATATAGGTATTGAGCAATTAGATGCCGTTGTATCTCGCGGTGGTTTATTAAAACCTTTAGTTAGTGGTGTTTACAAGATTTCTGAAAAAATGTTAACAGATTTAAGAATAGGTGAATATGGGATTCATGCATCTAATTTGGGCGCCCTTCTTGCCTTTCCAATCGCCCAAAAATGGTCTGTTTCTGCCTTTATAGTAGATCCGATCACCAGTGATGACTTCCCACCTGTTGCTCGAATTTCCGGCGTTCCCGGCATAGAGCGCAAAAGTCGAAGTCATGCCCTAAACATTAAGTATTGTTACTACAAACAATGCAACGATAATAATCTTGAATCCAAAGATGGACGTTTCATTATCTGCCACTTTGGAAGTGGTTTTTCCATTGCGGCTGTAGTTGGTGGGAAAATAATCGACGTAAACGATGCATTGCTGGGTATGGGACCATTTTCAGTGGAACGGGCTGGAGCATTACCCTTGGCGAGTATTCTTTCTTTGGCGTACAATCGCAAATTGAGCCAAAAAGAATCTGAAAAATTATTAACGAAGGAAAGCGGTTTAGCCGGGTATTTGGGAACCAACGACTTCCGCGAAATTGAGAAACGCCTTCAAAAAAATGATTCTCAGGCTCAACTAGTTTTCGACGGAATGTTATACCAAATTTCTAAGGAAATGGGTGCATGTTTAGCCGTGCTGAAGGGCCAATGTGACGGTATCATACTTACAGGTGGGCTTACCCAATCTGAACATTTTGTAAATAACCTTAAAGAGCGCATTTCTTTTGCCGGAGATATTACGGTGTATCCCGGCTCATTTGAGTTGGAAGCTTTAGCTAGCGGTGCAGAAAGAGTTTTAAATCATTCAGAACAAGCTAAAATTTATCAATGATTGCGTCTTTTAAAGAAATTGAAATGGTTTTAAAAGGTCAAGGCCCGGTGACTGTTGCAATCGTTCAACCTAAAGATGATTCGTTGCTGAGATCAGTAAAAAAGGCCCAACAACAAGGTTGGATTGATCCGTATTATTTCCGAGATGATTCCCCTTTAGAAGCTGCGCGGCAAGCAGTTGTTGCAGTGAAAAAAAGGATCTGTAACATGATAATGAAAGGAGACTTGAGCACATCTGTATTGCTGAAAGCTGTTCTTGAGAAAAACGGGCTTTCCATTCACGGACGTTTATCGCACGTGGCGGTAGTGGAAACACCTACCTATGCACATTTGATGCTTTGGACTGATGGTGGTGTAAATATTGTTTTAGATAAAATAATTATAATTCAGATTATCGAAAATGCCCTTCAGGTTTCAGCTGTACTTGGGAATAGCTGCCCAAATGTATCTATGTTAACCCTCGTGGAAAAAGTAGTACCTGAATTACCGGAAACCCAACTGGCTTGGGATATCTGCGATCATTTTTCTGAGAGAAAGGATTTTACCGTGGAGGGGCCAATAGCACTTGATGTGGCTCTTTCTGTTAATGCAGCAGCTCGAAAAAGCATAGATTCAGCTATTGCAGGGAAAACGAATATTTTTGTAGGACCTTCCATTACTGCTACTAACCATATTGTTAAAGCATTATCATCATTGGGTCATGCCAAGGTCGGAGGTGTGGTGGTTGGAGCGCAGGTGCCAATTGTTTTATTGTCCCGAGCGGACGATGAAAACTCACGTTTTAATTCACTATCATTAGGTGCATTACTTTCCTTAGGAGAAAAAAATGGATATTCATAATCGCGATATATTGCTGTTAGGTGGTTCTGGTTTAGTCGGTTCTGCTATTCTTCAACACATTAGTACATACAATCCTCGGAAAGTTGTAATCCTATCCTTGTTAGAGGAGGAATCTCGAGAAGTGTGTCAGGAAATGTCTGAAGCTTATCCTAAAATTACTTATCATCCTGAGTGGGGAAATGTATTTGTTCGGGATGAATTAAAAAATCTTGACCGTTCAGAATTATTAAATAATGAAATTAGCCGACAGAAACTTTTAGCAGATAATCTTGAAGCATTTACACCTGAGATGCTGGGACATTCTTTCTTACACCAAGTAATCAGTATTCATAAACCGAATATCATTATTGATTCAATCAACACATCAACGGCGCTTGCATATCAAGATGTGTACCAAAGTTATTATCAGCTACAAGATAGCCTAAAATCTAAAGATCAACACATCGACCGTGCTCAGGTGGAGAAAATGTTAACTACACTCTACATTCCACAGATTATTCGACATATTCAAATTCTACATACCAGTATGCTGAAAAATAAAACATCAGTTTACATTAAGATCGGTACTACCGGAACGGGCGGAATGGGATTAAACATTCCCTATACACATAGCGAAGAACGGCCTTCTCGTGTTTTGTTGAGCAAATCGTCATTAGCCGGTGCCCATACCATGTTACTTTTTCTGATGGGTCGTACTCCAGGTGGGCCAATTTGCAAAGAAATTAAACCTGCCGCCGCCATTGCGTGGAAAGGCATCCATTACGGGGAAATTAAAAAACGAGGGCAATTCATACCTTTGTATGACTGTACCTTTGAAAATGCAGAAACCATTAACGATTTGTTTTCTAGAGTTGGTGAGAAAAAGTGGGATGATTTAGAAGAAAATTTGAAGTCCGTTTACATTGACTCTGGCGAAAATGGCACATTTTCATCTGGAGAGTTTGAAACGATTACAGCCGTAGGCCAAATGGAATTTGTTACACCGGAAGAAATTGCAACTAATGTTATATTAGAAATTCTCGGTGACAGCACTGGACACGACATTATTAATGCTCTAGATAACTCCATTATGGGACCGACATATCGTGCAGGGTATATGCGTCATCAAGCGCTAAGTCAGATGGATAATCTTAAAAAGAAGCACGCATCAGATAGCGTTGCCTTCGAAATATTGGGGCCTCCACGGTTATCGAAAATTCTTTACGAAGCTCATTTACTTAGTAAAGTCTGCGGAGATCTTAAGTGTGTTACCGTTCTTGATGAAACCGATTTGGCAGAAAAAGTGGAAACCCAGATTAAAAATGATCAAAAATTGCGTTCACATGCTCTTTCTATTGGTATTCCGATCCTTTTAAAGGATGGAAAAAGTTTATTGCGTGGTCCGGTAGTAAAAATTCCCACATCCGAGGAAGGACACAACCTTGTGGCGGATATTGACAATATCAATCGTTGGGCTAATGCAGGATGGATAGATTTACGGCAAGAAAATATGGTAAAGTGGAAGAAACGGATGGAAAATATTTTAGAATGGGTTCAAGGATTATCAGAGGAAGATTCAAGTTCTCGGTTCACGCACGGTCGACAACATTGGGATTTAGATCAACAACTTAACATTGGAAAAGTTGCTGCTTGGATATTCATGCATGAAGATGATGGCATACGGTTTAAGAGTTGAGGATAAATTGCACAGAATCAATTATGGGTGTTGAATTGAATTCGAAATCTGTTTGAACCTAAAGCAGGATGTAAGATGATCATTCACCATCCCCGCTGCCTGCATGAAGGCGTAGCAAATAGTTGTTCCTACAAACTTAAATCCGTCTTTCTTCAATTGGTTGCTCATAGCATCAGATTCGTCTGTTGAGGTTGGTATCTGGCTTTCATTTGCCCATTCATTAATAATTGTTTTATGATCAGTAAACTGCCAGATATAATCTGAAAATGATCTATGATGATTTTGTATTTCAAGAAAACTCCTTGCGTTAGTTACAGTTGCTCGAACCTTTAATTTATTGCGGATAATACCTGAATCCTGAAGAAGAAATTTAATTTTTGATTTAGAATATTCGGCGATTATTTCCGGATTAAATTCATCAAATGCAGATCGCATTGTTTCTCTTTTATTTAAGATAATCGCCCAGCTTAGCCCAGCCTGAAATCCATCTAATACTATAAATTCAAAGAGTTTTAGATCGTCAAATAGTGGCACGCCCCATTCTTCATCATGATATTTCACCATGGTAGGATTTGTGTTTGGCCAAGGACAGCGAATCATAATTTAGATAAATAGTTAGTTAGAAAATTTATCGGACAATTGAATTAATAAATGACTCAAATAAGAATTCAGGAAATCAGGATTTAATAACCAATCCTTTACTAGCGATTTTGATTGGCGATTAATTGTTATTGCGTTTTTTTTGTTTTTATTATAATAATTCACCACATTATCTATATTATCCAAATTCACTGAAACATAGTTTTGCCGATCTTCAAGAAAAGGATACCAAAATTCAGTCTGTTGAGAATCTAGTTTTAAAGATAAACTGTTAGAATATAGTTGCCAAATAAATCTATCCCACGAAGTACTATTTCCGTCAATATTTAACAGATATTTATACCAAAGTTGTCGACGGATTGATTTAGATTTTTTAGATATTTTTGGAATCTGCTTCCCAAATCCTTTGGATTTTAAATGGTTATCAGCACCTTGGCACCAGTTGGTAATTTTGATAACCATGTTTTTTCTATCCTGCGCCCAAAGCGCTGCTTGAATGCGCTGATTTTTGTCTGTGTTGAGATCGCCTGTACTCGCACCGTAAAAGCAAACACTTCCTCTTTTTATCTGGAACGGTGGATCGACCTTTAGTGTTTTTTTACATCTTCGCCTCACCGTTCCGTCTAATAGGTAGAGCGACGGAATTTGAATAATGTCTGGTCGTTTGCTTGCGCATTTCCCAAAGGAAAAAATAGGATAATTAGAATGCTCACCGTCGTATTTATCATGTACGCAGATTAATAAAGTGACATTTATATTATCTGATATATTTACAAGACATTTTTCTAATAGGGATGCAATTATTTTTGTTCGGTCATGTCGCCATTCCCTAGGTTCAAGATGATTGTTATGAATTGAAATTAGATCAAAATGTTTATCATCAGGAATGACGGGTGTTTCTGTGAATTCAACATTTTTTGTATGTAAATAAGCTAACTCTCTACCCGTTGCTTGAATAATATCCGCTGTTGGATTGGGTGCAGGGAACAAATTATTAGACCGAAAATGAAGTTTAATCCAAGAGGTTTAATTGCTGATATTTTTTTTGATATTTCTCATAGAGCATTTTATGCCGATCCGACATATCAATTTTCTTTCCTTGAATGAAACATTGGATAATGTTAGTTCTAATATCCAATGGGTCCCCATCAGAAATAAATAATGTTGCATCCTTTCCAATTTCAATGGATCCAAGCTGATCACCAACGCCCAATATTTTAGCGACATTTAGTGTGATAGATTTGAGTGCTTCTTTCATGGGAAGACCAAAAGCAACTGCCATAGCAGCATGATATGGAAGGTTACGCTGAAATGATGCACCAAATCGACCGCCACCACCAATGCAAAATTCGACTCCGGATTTATATAGAAGCAAAGGATTTTTGTATGGTTGATCATAATCTTCAAACCTCCGGGACGGAAGCGATAAAATACTTCCAAGGATTACCGGTACATTTTTAAGTTTTAAAAGATCTGTTGTTCTCCAAGCATCTTTCCCGCCCACAATGACAGCTTTAAGATTTTGTGCGTCTGCCCAATGTACTGCCGCTTCAATTTGCCTTATATCATTTGCCTGTATAAAAAGGGGTTTTTCACCTAAAACAAAAGGAATCATGCTTTCATACTTGAGATCATGATATTGTTTTTGAGTCGCTTGCTTGCTTGGGTTCCTGTGGATTTTTGCATATGCTCGCGCATCTTTGAATAGATTATCTAGATTCATTAGTTTTTTTTGCCGCTCATCGATTTGTTCTTCCTTACGTTTGGCGTCTTTCCCAGTATGAATCTTCATTGATGGCCAAGTAATGTGAAGAGCTGTAGGATGATTTAGCGTTGCATTTTCCCAAGTCCATCCATCCAGCATCATAAGTGATGATTGTCCTGAAATCAATCCTGATTGCGGTGAAACATTTGCCACAAGTACACCATTGGAACGCGAAACAGGAATCAATTCGGAATCCGGGTTATAAGCTACATTTGCGCGAACGTTGGGATTAAGATTCCCCGTTTCTGAATGGTCTACCGAAGCTCTAACTGCAGAAACTTCCATCATTCCGATAGTACTAATGCCGGCAATAAATCCCGGGTAAATTCGTTTCCCACCAACTCGAATAACTTCCATATTAGGTGCGGGAACAATATTCTTTTCAATTTTTTGAATTATCCCATCCTCAAACAGAAGATCATAGTTAGAAAGGATCTCACCGGCTACAGTATGAATAATCCCGCCCTTTAATAAAATGGGATGATCTTGAACCGGAGCAGGAATTTGATCAGATCCTGACAGATTTGTTGCTGCAAATAGAAAATTAATTAGAACAAAATTAATCTTATAATTCATCGGATATTTTCTTGATGGTGAGTGCAAGAATATGATTCTTTTTCTTCTTCGTCGGGTTCCGAATTTTCTGATGTTGACTTGGAATCCTCTAAAATCTTTTGAACCAATTCATTACGAATATTTTCATCACGTATTCGTAAATGGATATCATTTTCTTTTGAAAAATACTGTCTTCCTTCAATCCAAGTTTCTTCGCAGGAAGTATAGGTTGACAAGGGATGACCATTCCAGACCACAAAATCCGCATCTTTTCCAGGTTCGAGTGAACCAACCCATTCGTCAATTTTTAACTGCCTCGCTGGATTAATTGTTACAAGGTTTAATGCGTCCTCTTCAGATAAGCCACCGTATTTAATACCCTTTGATCCTTCCGTATTCATTCTGCGCGCCAATTCGTCACTGTCTGAATTAAAGGAAACATTGACACCCACATTTTCCATAAGCGTACCGTTAAAGGGAATCGCATCAATAACTTCGAACTTATATGCCCACCAGTCCGAAAAAGTTGATGCTCCGGCGCCGTGTTCTTTCAGTCGCTCAGCAACTTTGTATCCTTCCAACACATGCTGAAAGGTGGCGATAGTAAATCCAAATTGTTCCGCAATTCGAGTCAGCATTAGTATTTCGTCTTGCCTATATGAATGACAATGTAATAAACGATCACCTTCCATTATTTCAATTAACGCTTCCAGTTCTAAGTCAATGCGGGGTGGAATTTTTGTTCGGCGATTTTGGCTGTCTCGATGATATTTTGCCCACCGTCGCTTGTAATCATTTGCAGATCTGAAGCCATCCAGAATAATTTGTTCTACGCCCATACGCGATTTTGGATATCGATTGGTAGGATCGTTCCAATTTGACCGTTTTACATTTTCTCCTAACGCAAATTTAATTCCCTGAGGAGCATTTTTAAATAGAAGGTCTCTCGCATTTTCCCCCCAGCGTAATTTAAGTACTGCATTTTGCCCGCCGATTGGATTGGCTGATCCATGAAGAAGATTAATAGTTGTGAGTCCACCAGCAAGCGCTCGATACATGGCAATATCATCCGGATCGATTACATCTTTCATCCGCACTTCTGCTGTAATAGCCTGAGATCCTTCATTAATTGACAGTGCTGCCATATGACTGTGACAGTCAATGAGACCGGGTGTTATATGTTTTCCAATGCCTTCAATAAAGTGAACATTGCCGGCAGGGACGGTCATCTCTTGGGCGATACGAAGAATTTTTCCGTTTTCAATTAACATGTCAAAGTTCTTTAAAACGCCATTATTACTACAAGTCCATAATGTTGCATCATTGATAAAAATCCTTTTTGGCATTTTAGGTTCTAATTCTAAACCGTAGGCTCCATCTGGGTAAAGCGTTTTCAGAGAGCTGGGTAATTCCGGATCATCTGATTGGTCTTCCACCATTTCAGAATCAGAAATTTTTATTCCGGAAATATTCAATATTTCTCCAGATGGATCCGTTAATTGCCCTGATATTTTATCACGGGAAATATGTCCGGCCATTCTGTGCTGACCGGGATGACCAAGAAAATTTAGGTCCATAGTAAAAGACAAGCGAGACTGATCGAGAACTAGCTGATTAACTTTTTCCCATGTTGTAGAATCCACTTGAATTTCTCCGGAATAATTTCCTTTCTCACCACTTACTTTAAATCTCAATGAGTCATTTTCAAGAATCATTGCCCAATTGCCAGTAATTAAAAAAGCTGGCTTCGGATTTAATTGAAGCTCCCGTCCACGAACCCAAACTGCTCTTACGTCAGAATCCGGATCAAAATAATCACCATCAACAATGACAAGATCTCCTAAAAATCCTTTTTTTATTTTTCCTATTTGGTCACCAACGCCCATATACTTCGCTGGGATTGTAGTTAGGGAAGCAAGAATATCCTGCTTATTTGCACCGCGTTCTATCATTCTGAAAAGATTTTGTCTAAAATCCTTTTTGGATTTTAATTCGGCTGAAGTAAGTGCGATAGAAGCTTTTGTATCTCTTAATTTTTTGTAATTATCTGGCGCTAAATCCCAATGCCTCAATTGAGCAGTAGAATACTGAAGAGCACGATAGGGATGTGCAACATCTGGTTTCCCGGGAAAATCGATGGGTAAAATGATAAAGGGGTTGCTCGCAACAATTTCAGTCAGTCGGCGATATTCAAACCCATTTCCCTTAAGCCAAAGGTTTAAATCAAATTCTGCTGCAATGTCGATTGACCTGAGCGAGTAATTTTCATCTTCTGCCCAAAATAAGAATGGCTGATTAACAAGCGTTGCCTCTGAAAGTGAAGCTAAGGAAAAATTTTCAGAAATGGGTTCATTCCCTTGAGGATGATCTTCCAATATCTTCACTGCTTTTTGATACCAGTCTGTATCAAACAATGTTTGACGAATGAGTGCGATGCAACCAAGAAGAGCATTTGGTGGATTTGGATCTCCCCAGCCACCATATTCAAACGCAACTATGTTGCTGATGGTATTCTGAATAGCGACGGGATTCGCAGTCAATTGTACTAGAGCTGATTGACCTCGAAAAATTCCATCATCAGGTACAATGTGAGCGGAGGTAAAACCGAGCTCGTGCAATTCTCTAAGATCTGATTTATCCGGTTGAAAATAATCTACAGGGTTTCGTTCGGCACGAACTTTTGGGTTCCAATGTGCACGAACATTACCTGAATTATCATCTTGGTCGGGGCTTTTTACTGGAAGCCAGCTTTCTATAAATCCTGCATAAATGTGTGCGCCATCCAGATCGATTATGGTGGCATCACTTGGGACAGCCACGCCGGTTCCAACCGCTTGAATAATTCCGCCTCGAAGTAGTACGGCACCTTTTTCTATTACGTTCCCTGGTTCGGTATGCACAACAGCATTTTTCAAAAACCATACTCGTGGCGGATTATCCCGCAGTCCCCTTACTGGTTCAATTTGAGCCAGTGCACATGAAATGATAAAGGGAAGCAGAAAATTTAGTTTCAAAAATTTGGACCTTTAAGCTGGTGTTTGGTGATGTGTGCGGTTAGATATTTATATGCTTGATCAACTGTATCACATGTTTTAAACAAGGATAAATCAGATTTAGAAATTGTCCCGGATTTAACAAGATAGTCCCAGTTTATAACATTATTCCAAAAAGTTGAATCATAGAGTACAATCGGAATCTTTTTTATAATTTTTTTGGTCTGAATGAGCGTAAGTAATTCCATGAGTTCATCCAATGTTCCAAAACCTCCAGGGAAAACGACCAATGCTTTTGCAAGATACAGGAACCAAAACTTTCTCATGAAAAAATAGTGAAACTTGATATTTAAATCGTCTGAAATCCATTTATTTCCCGAATCTTCCATTGGAAGTGAAATGGTAAGTCCAACTGAAACTCCCTTGGCTTCGCTCGCTCCACGATTTGCGGCTTCCATGATTCCGGGGCCTCCACCCGAAGCGATAATAAAACGTTTATTTTTTAATTTTAATCCTTTACTCCATATGGTCATTTTTTTAGCAAGTTCACGAGCATCTTCATAATATTTGCTCATTTCGAGATTATGGTTTATTGCGTCTAATTTCTTTTGTGAAATATTTTTTGGTGCTTTATCCAATGCTGCTTGAGCTTTTTCTCGTGATTGAAGTCGGGCGGATCCAAAGAATACGATTGTATCTGCAATGTGATTTCGGCGAAACCGATGAAACGGACCGTAGAACTCCGTCATAATCCGAATAGATCTAGCATCGGGGCTACTTAAAAAATCTAGATTATAATAAAAGCGATCTTTAGGGGTATTGTCTGGCATATTATTAATTTAAAAGGGTGCGAATTTACACCAATATCTTATAGAGGATAGAATTTTTCAATTTGGGACTGCTATCAAAATCCATCTTATTCAGCGTCAAAATATCCTTCCAAAATATCTGGAATTGAAAAATTATTTTCATTTTTCATAATAAAAGATTTGTGAACATAATTCCCGGTATCATCCACATGATATAATGTAGAAAATTCATCTTTTTTCAAAACAATTTCGTTCAAAGCATTCATTAAGGCATCGACGTCATCCAATTTATTATATAAGCCAAAGGATGTTCTTACCATTCCTGCCAGCAGTTTATATTTAGATTCAATTTCATCTTGAGACATCTCATCAATGGCATCAAGCATATCGTCTAAAATTAATTCTTTTACATAAGGATGTGCACAAAAACATTCATTTCGAACGGCAATGTTGAAGTAATCATTAAGGATAGCCGCGGTTAATCCATGGTGCATTCCTCTTATATTAAAAGAAATGGAACCTGCGCGAATACATTTTGTTACATCAGTCTCTCCATAAATGATTATTTCTGAATTTTCGAGCATCCGTTTTATAGCATTGTTCACCAATTTTTCTTCTTCTTCATATATTACATCCATCCCGATTCGATCCATAATTTCAATGGCAGTTGCTAAGGCAATCGCACCAGGAATATTAGGAGTGCCAGCTTCTTCTCTATCAGGAAAATATTCTTTAATAACATATTTGTCGATAAAAACGTCTTCTACCATTCCGCCCCCGACTTCTTCCGGTTCAATAGAAAGTAAAATATCTTTGCGACATACCACAACGCCAGGTGCGCCAGGTACATATGTTTTATGTCCAGAAAAAACAAACGCATCAATATTCCGATCTGAATTTCTATGTCCAGACATCTTTACAGGGATGTGTGCGGCTGTTTGTGCGCCATCTATTAAAACCAATGCACCATTCCTGTGTGCTAATTCCGCAATATCATAAATGGGGTTAATAATTCCGGTCACGTTACTTATACCGGTAATTGCAACATAGTTTACCCGATCTTGATATTTATCAAGGTTCTTTTCCAAATCGCTGAGACTTAGACATCCCGGTTGCCCCGATTCGTGGTTATCCAAAGATATATGAATTACTTTCCCCGCATGTTTCCGATGAGGAAGATCATTGGAATGATGTTCCATCATGGAAACCAAAACGATGTCTTTACCGGACCTGTAGTCTCGAAAAATCCGTGCAAGACGATTAATGCCTGCAGTCGTACCACTTCCGGTAAAAAAACAGGTATATATTTCTGGATCGGCACCGAGAAAAGATAAAACTCTTTCATGAGCCCAAGCATATTGCGTGGTTGAAATTTTTGCTGAAAAATGAAGAAGACTATGAGTATTAGCATAATGATCTAAAAACTTTTCGACTAAATCGTGTGCTTTCCCCATCATAAGTGTTGAAGCAGTAGAATCCAAATAAACTCGTTTCGTTTTTTGCCCATCAGCTAGAGTGTAAATAGTGTCCAAGCCGATAAAGTCATTTTGAACTTTATGTAACAAGGATGGTTGCGTTTTTGTTGGTGTCATAATTTTCTTATATAATTGATGGAAAATTGAATCAAATTTAATGAATTAAAAATGATATTTTTTCTAAATCTGCTTTCGTATTCATATTCAAAAACTGATTGTCCTTTCCAAAATCGACATAAGTTGTATTCAATTTTTTCATTAATTTGAATATACTGTAATTACTATTTTGGATTTCGGATTCCAATTTTGACAATATCCTCTTGTTATAAAATCCACAAGTAACTTGGGTTTTATCGTTCGCAGTAGGAACGATTGCATCGCAAGTTTCAGATTTTAATTCCCAGAGTTTTTCAAAAACTGTTGGTGTAATTAAGGGTAAATCACAGGAAAGAAGTAGAATCCAATCTGTCGTTGTATTTTTTAGCGCTGTATAGAGCCCGTTGACGGGCGCTTTCATTTCAAGCGCATCCTGAATGAAAGGTTTCTTTAAATCCACTGGTTTTTCTTTTCCTATGATATATTGATTTTCAAATGAACCGCATGCGTCCCAAATATGGTCTAAGACTAATTTCCCATTAAGGATTGCTTTCCATTTGGGCGAACCAAATCGTTCACTTTTTCCTCCGATTAAGAGAAATACAGTTGATTTATTCATACCCTAATTTCTAAAATAATTTTCATAGAAACATAGTATTTGTTTTATATAGCATAAACACTATATTTGCCACCTTATGGTAGGTTACCAAACAAAAATTTCACCGGAATTTATTCAAAATGCAGCCCGCGTTTTAAAAACATTGGGTCATCCCGATCGCATCAAAATTGTGGAATTTTTGGAAGATGGAGAAAAAACGGTAGGACAAATTCACAGGGATTTGGACATGCAACAACCCATTGTGAGTCAACATTTAAAAGTAATGTATGATAGAAATATTGTTACTTTTCGTCAAGAAGGCACACGATATTTTTATTCTTTGGCCAATAATTTTATTAGCAAAATTCTCAACTGCATGAGCGAAGTCCAGGCGAAACTAGATTCCGGCGAATGGGATTTTGAATTTAGCATACCAA